>NZ_JBVHVT010000022.1:2555-109741 GCF_055564695.1 Streptomyces sp. NPDC029014 | reverse complement strand
CCCCCCCCCCCCCCCCCCCCCCCCCCCCCCCCCCCCCCCCCCCCCCCCCCCCCCCCCCCCCCCCCCCCCCCCCCCCCCCCCCCCCCCCCCCCGTTCCGGCATGTTTCGGCATCTGCTTCCGGGACGTGCCGCGAGGAGCCCCGCGCCCCCTGCGGGCCCGTTCGCCCGTCTTCTAGGCCGTCTGCTGGGCCACCAGGGCCAGGGCTGCCGCCACAAGGACCACCAGGAGCGCGATGAGCGCCATGGGGTTCAGGCCGGCGAAGGGGCCCTCCTGCCGGAGGCGCTCCCGGTTCGCCCGGCACACCGGGCAGCGGCCCTGACTGACGGGCGCGGCGCAGTTCGCGCACACGAGCCGGTCATATGTCATGCGCTCTCCTCCTCTCGTCCCCTTGAACAACGCTTGGGGGAACGCTGCCGTTCCCCCTACCACTGTGCCAGCTCCGGCGACATTCGGCGCGGGCCGCCCGGGCAATCGCGAACGCGGCCCTCCCCGACCAGGGGATATATCGGGCAACTCCGGACGGCGGGTCCCCACCCAGCGCCCGTTCGCGTATGGTCACGCACACCTACTCCCGGCGACCGTGGTGCACCCGTGATCCGATTCGACAACGTCTCCAAGTCCTACCCGAAGCAGAACCGCCCCGCACTGAGAGATGTCTCCCTGGAGATCGCGAAGGGCGAGTTCGTCTTCCTGGTCGGCTCCTCCGGCTCCGGCAAGTCCACCTTCCTGCGGCTGATCCTGCGCGAGGAGCGGGCCAGCCACGGCCAGGTCCACGTCCTCGGCAAGGACCTCGGCAAGCTCTCCAACTGGAAGGTCCCGCAGATGCGGCGGCAGCTGGGGACCGTCTTCCAGGACTTCCGCCTGCTGCCCAACAAGACGGTGGCGGAGAACGTCGCCTTCGCCCAGGAGGTCATCGGCAGGCCCCGCGGCGAGATCCGCAAGGCCGTCCCGCAGGTGCTGGAGCTGGTGGGCCTCGGCGGCAAGGAGGACCGCATGCCGGGCGAGCTCTCCGGCGGTGAGCAGCAGCGCGTGGCCATCGCCCGCGCCTTCGTCAACCGCCCCTCCCTGCTGATCGCGGACGAGCCCACCGGCAACCTCGACCCGCAGACCTCCGTCGGGATCATGAAGCTGCTCGACCGGATCAACCGCACCGGCACCACCGTCATCATGGCCACGCACGACCAGCAGATCGTGGACCAGATGCGCAAGCGCGTCATCGAACTCGAACAGGGCCGTCTCGTACGCGACCAGTCGCGCGGCGTCTACGGCTACCAGCACTGAAAGGCCCACCCAGACGTCATGCGCGCCCAGTTCGTCATGTCGGAGATCGGCGTCGGTCTCCGCCGCAATCTCACCATGACCTTCGCGGTCATCATCTCCGTGGCCCTGTCGCTGGCCCTGTTCGGCGGCTCCCTGCTCATGCGCGACCAGGTGAGCCAGATGAAGGGCTACTGGTACGACAAGGTCAACGTCTCGATCTACCTGTGCAACAAGAGCGACGCGGAGAACAGCGAGACCGGGGGCAAGGCCTGCGCCAAGGGCGCGGTCACGCCCGAGCAGAAGCAGCAGATCGAGACCGACCTGAAGAAGATGGACCTCGTCCAGACGGTCCACTACGAGTCCGCCGACGAGGCCTACAAGCACTACAAGGAACGGTTCGGGCACACCGCGCTGGCCTCGGTGGTCACCCCGGACCAGATGCCCGAGTCCTTCCGCGTGAAGCTCAAGCAGCCGGAGAAGTACCAGGTCATCACGACGGCGTTCGCCGGCCGCGACGGCGTGCAGTCGGTGGAGGACCAGCACCGCGAGCTGGACAACCTCTTCCAGATGCTCAACTACCTCAACTGGGCCGCCCTCGGCATCATGCTGATCATGCTGGTCGTGGCCCTGCTGCTGATCGTCAACACGGTCCGCGTCTCGGCGTTCAGCCGGCGGAGGGAGACCGGGATCATGCGGCTGGTCGGCGCCTCCAGCTTCTACATCCAGGTGCCGTTCATCATGGAGGCCGCGTTCGCCGGCCTGATCGGCGCCGTGTTCGCCTGCCTGATGCTCGGCGCCGGCCAGTACTTCGTCATCGACCACGGCGCTTCGCTGCGCACCAAGATGGAGCTGATCAACTTCATCGGCTGGGACTCGGTGATGACGAAGCTGCCGCTGGTGCTCGCGATCGGCGTGCTGATGCCCTCCATGGCGGCCTTCCTGGCTTTGCGCAAGTACCTGAAGGTGTGACAAGCGCCCCGTGTGAGCTCCGTCCAACCCTCCGTGCCCGTACGGAGCTTGTCCTAGACTCGGCGCCATGCTGGGTCTGCCCGCCTCCTGTCTTCGGCCCCGCGACCTCCGTCGCGGGGCCGCTTTGACGCTGGCCTTCGTCGCGGCGGTCACCACCGCCGCGGGCCTGGGCTGTTGGGACGGCGCCGGCGCCGCGAGCCGTGCCGGCGCCGGGTTAACGGCCGCCGACACCGCCGCCCCCGGCTCCGGACCGTCCGGCCCGGCCGCCGGGACCGCCGACCGGGAGGCCGTCGCCCGCGCCGCCGCCGAGGCCGTCGCCGAGGGCAAGTCTGGCAAGAAGGCCGCCCAGGAGGTGGTCAGCCGCAGCGGCGACCGCTGGGGCGTCGTCTACGACCAGGGCGAGTACGCCGCCCTCGCCGACGACCTCGACGGCCGCTGGACCGGCGTCGGACTGTGGCCCGAGCGCCGCGCCGACGGCCGCATAGAGATCACCAAGGTCCAGCCCGGCAGCCCCGCCGCCCGGGCCGGCCTGAGCGCCGGCGACCGGCTGCTCGACGTCGACGGCCGCACCGTCACCGGGCTGCGCGTCGCCGAGGTCGTCGCCCTCCTGCGCGGCGAGGTCGGCACCCCCGTGGTCGTGCGGTTCGGCCGTGACGGCGCCGCGGACCGCGCCGAGACCCTCCGCCGCGAACGGCTGCGCACCGAGCCCGTGACCGTGCGGGAGCTGCCCGGCGGGATCACCGTCATCAAGATCGCCTCTTTCAGCCGCGGCTCCGGCGAGCGCGTCAAGGCCGCCGTCGAGGCCGCCCCGGCCGGCGCCGGCGTCATGCTCGACCTGCGCGGCAACCCGGGCGGCCTGGTCACCGAGGCCGTGACCGCCGCCTCCGCCTTCCTCGACGGCGGCCTCGTCGCCACGTACGACGTCCGCGGCGACGAGCGCGCCCTGTACGCCGCCCCCGGTGGGGACACCGCCCGGCCCCTCGTCACCCTGGTCGACGGCGGCACCATGAGCGCCGCGGAACTCGTCACGGGCGCCCTCCAGGACCGCGGCCGGGCGGTCGCCGTCGGTACGCGGACCTTCGGCAAGGGCTCGGTGCAGATGCCGACGGAGCTCCCGGACGGCTCGGTCGCCGAGCTGACGGTGGGCACGTACCGCACCCCGGCCGGGCGCAGCCTCGACGGCAAGGGCATCACCCCGGACGTGGCGGCGGGCTCGGCCGTCGAGGATCGGGCGCGCACGGTATTGGGTGGCCTCGGGGCGGGGTCATAGTGCGAAAATGACCGCACTATGGCTAAGGAAAAAGGGCGCAAGCTGATCGCCCAGAACAAGAAGGCGCGGCACGACTACCACATCATCGACACCTACGAGTGCGGCATCGTGCTCATGGGCACCGAGGTGAAGTCGCTGCGCCAGGGCCGGGCCTCGCTGGTCGACGGCTTCGTGTCGGTGGAGGGCCACGAGGCCTGGATGTACAACGTGCACGTGCCCGAGTACAGCCAGGGCACCTGGACGAACCACAGCGCCCGCCGCAAGCGGAAGCTCCTCCTGCACCGGGAGGAGATCGACAAGCTGGAGTCCAAGGCGCAGGAGACCGGCCATACGGTCGTGCCGCTGGCCCTGTACTTCAAGGACGGCCGGGCCAAGGTCGAGATCGCGCTGGCCAAGGGCAAGAAGGAGTACGACAAGCGGCAGACGCTCCGCGAGAAGCAGGACACCCGCGAGACGAACCGCGCGATCGCGGCCGCCCGCCGGCGGCAGCGCGGCGAGCGTTAATCTCCTGGCACCTGGTGGTCCACTTCGCGTACCATGGGCTCAGCACCACCTCCTGGGGGGTGGCGCACTTTGAAAAATCAACATGGGGATGATCGGTTTCGACAGCGGATGCCGATGTAGGGGAAGCGAGCCGAGGAAGCGGCAATGATCTCGCTAACCACATGTCGCAAAAAAATAATCGCCAACTCCAAGAGCGATAACTCCCGCTTCGCCCTCGCTGCCTAATAGCAGTGAGCTGAAGCCTCTGTGAGGAGCGTCAGCCCGGAAGTGGTCCCGGTCCGGATCCTGGCGTCGACTAGGGATCTAAACCTCTAGCCCCGGTCACGGGGGTTGGAGGGAAACCAAACAGTGACTGAGCCCGTCGGAGACTTGTCCGTGTGATCTCCGGGGCTGAGAAAAGCGCAGCGGACTGCGCTCGGAGAAGCCCTCCTTCTGCACCGTTGGACGCGGGTTCGATTCCCGCCATCTCCACTCATCCCATGTGGGCGAAGGCCCCGCAGCCCCGGCTGCGGGGCCTTCGTCATGCCCGGCCGCCGCCTATGCCCGCAGCTTCCGGACGTCCTTCATGAGCGCGAGTGCCTCGCGGCCGGAGGCGAGCCGGATCCAGACGTACGCCTGATCGGCGTCCACACCGGCCCAGCCGGAGCCGACCTGCACGATCCGCCCGCTGACCTGCATCGGCAACTCCCGCCCGCGCTGCCCGGGCGGCACGTGGGTCACGGCGGTGACGAGATCGCCGACGGCATAGGGGCTGCGGTGCGAGGGCGACGCCATGCGGGTCACCGCCCTTCCTGCGGGCCGCCGGTGCGGTCGTGCCGGACCGCCGGCGCCGGCCCGCGGGTCCGCCACTGCCGGAGGAACCGGTTCAGGCCCTTCTCGGCCCGGGCGAGGGTGGCGGCGGAGAGGGTGTCGCCGGGGACGCGCAGGCGGGGGTCGGGCTGGTCGGTCCTGGCGGTCATGGCTGCGTACCTGCCTCGTGTCGGTGGTGCCGCCCGTGCGCGTCGGGAGTGACGGGCAGCCGGGCGGCGGTCGGATGTGCCGAATGGGCCGGAACAGCAGGCGCGTCGGACGGCCCCTTGCGGCTGGCATCCATCCAACGCGGGTACGGGCAGGGGGAGTAGGGAGCACACTGGCGGCAAGGTTGAACGCGTTGAACGGCCCGGGGGTTCACCGATGGCAGCACGGACACGCACACCGAACGAAGCCCTCGCCCGCCTCATGGCAGAGGCCGGGGTGGGTAACGCCCAGCTGGCCCGCCGCGTGAACGCCGTGGGCGCGGAGCTGGGTGTCACCACGTACTACGACAAGACGGCGGTCTCGCACTGGCTCGCGGGCAGCGTGCCGAAGCCGGAGGCGCGTCCGGCCGTGGTGGAGGCGCTCTCCCGGCTCCTCGGGCGACCCGTGACGGCGACCGAGCTGGCCTGGCCGGCTCAAGGGCCGGCCGGTGCCGGTGCCGGTGCCGGTGCCGGTGCCGGGGGCGGCGGAGGCGGCGGGGACGCGGTGGGCGAGGTCGCGGACCTGAGCAGGGCCGACATGGACCCCTCCCGGCGGAGCGTCCTCGGTGCCGGGATGTACGTGGCTGCGCTCGGCGTGCCCAGGTTCGAGGACTTCGCCGACCGGGCCGAAGCCGTTGCGGCCGGGCGTACGGTGCGGATCGGCGCGTCCGACGTGGCGACCGTCCGCCTGATGACCGACAAGCTCGCCGACATCCTCGACGAGATCGGGGCCGGGCACGCCCGCCCGATGGCCGCCGCGTTCCTCACCAACACGGTCACCCCGTACCTGCGGGCGGACGGGTCGGAGCAGGTGCGGAACAGCATGCTGGCCGCCGCTTCGGACCTGGTCTACCTCACGGGCTGGATGGCGATGTTCGAGGAACGGCAGGGCCTGGGCCAGCGCTACTACCACCAGGCGCTGGCGCTCGCCGGATCCGCCCAGGACCACGTCACCTACTGCCGGACCCTGCGCGGCATGAGCCTCCAGGCGTCCCACCTCGGATACGGGCCGAAGGCGCTGGAACTGGCGGACGCGGCGGCGGAGGCGGCGCCGGCCGGGGGGCCGCGCCTGGTGGCGTTCCTGCGCGGGCAGCAGGCCGCGGCGGCGTCCATGACCGGCGACCGGCGCACTGCCCTGGCCCGGCTTCGGGAGACCGAGACGGCGTTGTCACAGGCGGACGACCGCCGTGACGCGGTCGGAGGCTACGACCAGGCGGCCTTCCACTTCCACGAGGCGCACGTCATGTGGTGGCTCGGGGACCGGGAGGGCTCGGTCGACGCCCTGCGCCGCTCCAACCACGCCCGCTCCCCGCAGGAGCGGCAGGGGCGACTGCACGCCCTGGGGGTGATCGCGGACCGGCAGATGCAGATGCGGCACATGGAGGCCGCCGCGCAGACGTGGACGGAGTTCCTGGACCTCCACACCACCCTGTCGTCCACCCGGGGGGACGAGCACCTGAAGGCCTTGCACAAGGGGATGGCCGGCTACCGTCGCGTTCCCGGTGTCGCGGACCTCCTCGCTCGCGCCGCCGACGTCGCCAAGCGCAAGGCCGCCTGAGATTTCGTCCCTGACCAGTCATCCCATGGGTGTGAAGGCCCTGCCCCTATGGGCTGCGGTCGTCTGGTCAGTCGGAGTAGTGGTAGCGCGCCTTGATGATTTTCACTTCCTTGTCGTCGGCCCGGTAGACAAGGCGGTGTTCGTCGTCGATCCTGCGCGACCAGTACCCCGTCAGGTCGCCTTTGAGCGGTTCAGGCTTGCCGATGCCCGCAAAGGGGGATCGCTGGATCTCGCCGATCAAGCGTGTGATCCTCCTCGCCATTTTCCTGTCCGCTCCGAGCCAGAACAGGAAGTCCTCCCAAGCGGCCGGGTCGAAGTGGACGCTCCTCACTCGTCACCGGCCAACGCCTGGAGTTCCTCCATGGTCTTGGTTACTGCCGCCGAGCCCTCGCGGTCCCGGGCGACGGCTTCCATGAGCCGGCGGGCGTTCGCCGGCGAGCGCAGGAGGTAGACCGTCTCCTGCCAGGAGTCGTAGTCCTCGGCGGACATGAGGACCGCATCCCCGTTCTTGGAGCTGATGCGCACCGGGGTGTGGTCGTTGTTGACGCGCTCGATGAGCGGGAACAGTGTCTTGCGGGCTTCGCTGGCGCTTATGGGCATCTTCCGCACCCCCAATCGTGCCGGCACCGTGGGGCTGGTACCGGGAGACGGTACTGATCTCGTACCAAACTACGGTACCTGAACGCGGTGGGGTACGCGGGCCACGCCGAGGGCCAGGGCGGTGAGGGCGGCTGTGGCCGGGAGGGCGTACGGGGTCGTGGTGTCCCAGTGGTCGACCAGCCAGCCCGCGGAGGCCGAGCCGGCGGCTATGCCGGCCAGGATGGCGGTGACCGCCAGGGTCATGCCCTCGTTGAGGCGGGCCGGCGGGGTCGCGGCGTGGACCCGGGACATCGCCGTGACCATGGTCGGGGCGGTGGCCATGCCCGCCAGGAGGAGGGCGCAGCCCAGCAGGACCACGGAGTCCGTTGCGGCGGCGGCCCACGGCAGGGCCATGGCCGCGGCGAGGGCGGCGAGGCAGGTCGGGAGGGTGCGCGGGCGGAGCGTGCCGTAGAGGAGGCCGGCCGCGCAGGAGCCGGCCGCCTGGAGGGCGAGGACGGGGCCGGAGGCGGCGCCCAGGCCGTGGGAGTCGAGGTAGGCGATGGAGGCGACCTCCATCGCCCCGAACATCACGCCGAGGGAGAGGAACAGGGCGAGCAGGGGGCGGAGCGTGCCGAGGGGGGTGCCGGCGCGGGCGGTCCGGGTCGGCGGCGGTTCCGTGGAGCGCTGCGCGGTGAAGACGAGCATGCCGGTGAGGAGGAGGACGGCGGCGGTGAGGGTGCCCGCCTCGGGGAAGACGGTCGAGCACAGGGCGGCCGCGACCACCGGGCCGAGCATGAAGCACAGCTCGTCGGCGGCCTGCTCGAAGGCCATGGCGGTGTGGTGCGCGGAGCGGGAGTCGCGCAGCAGGTGGGTCCATCGGGCCCGGGACATGCCGCCGACGTTGGGGGTGGTGGCGGTGGCCGCGTAGCTGGCGAAGAGGGTCCAGGCGGGGGCGTCGGAGCGGACGCACAGAACGAGGGAGAGCGAGCCGAGGACCGCGATCAGGGTGGCCGGGACGGCGATCCGGGCCTGCCCGTACCGGTCGACCAGGCGGGCGGTCCAGGGGGCGACCACGGCGGTGGCCGCGAGGCCGGTGGCCGTGACCGCGCCGGCGAGGGCGTACGAGCCGCGCTGCCCGGCGATCATCATGACGGCGCTGATGCCGAACATGCCCATGGGGAGCCGGGCCAGCAGGTTCCCGGCGGTGAAGGCGCGGGTGCCGGGGAGGGCGAACAGGCGCCCGTAGGGGCCGGGGGTGCGGCCGGCCCTGGTCGGTCGGCGGTCCGGCATCGATGCGATCACCAGCGTGGTGCCGGTCGTGGCCATGCGGGGGAGGGTCGGGGGCGGGGCGGTGTGCGGCATGTCATCCAAGATCCGGGGTGGTGGGCCGGGACGTCCAACACCTGATCACGGGCCATTCACCGGGTTTCGTTGTTAGTCTCGGCGGGTGAATGCCCGTGACGTGGAACCCCGACTGCTGCGCGCGTTCCTCGCCGTGGCCGAGGAACTGCACTTCACCCGTGCCGCCGCCCGCCTGTACATCGCCCAGCAGGCCCTCAGCAGGGACGTACGGCGTCTCGAACAGGCCCTGGGGGCGCCCCTGTTCGTCCGCACCACCCGCACCGTCGAGCTCACCTCCGACGGGGAGCGCCTGCTGGGCCCGGCCCGCCGGGTGCTCGCCGCGTACGAGGAGCTGGCCGGCGCCTTCGCCGGCCCCCGCCCGCTGCTGGTCGACCTGAACACCGACGGGCCGAGCACCGCCCGCACCGTCCTGGAGCGGGCCCGCGAACTCGCCCCGGACTGCGAGCTGATGGCCCGCTTCGAGAGCGGGCTGACGCACGCCGCGGCCGAGGTCGCCGCCGGGCGCCTGGACGTGGCGTTCGGCTACGTCGGCGGGCTGGAGCCGGCGCTGCGGGCCCGCCTCGACCACGCGCCCGTACGCTACGAGCCGCTCGCCGTGCTGCTGCCCGACGGGCACCCGCTGGCCGCGGAGCAGCAGCACGGCGGACCGCTGTCCGTCGGCGCGCTCGCCGGGGAGCGGGTGTACGCCGGGGCCGGGAACCCGCGGACCCTGGAGTGGACGCGGCTGGCGCGCGAGCTGTTCGAGGGGCGCGGGATCGCGCTGGCGCCGCCCGCGCCCGTGGCCGTGGGGAAGGACGAGTTCCGCCGGGTGATGGCGAAGACCCGGAACCCGGTCCTCGCCACCGTGGACTTCCTCGACATGCCCGGGTGCGTGAAGCGCCCGCTGACCGACCCCGTGCCGCTGTCGCCGCTGTCCATGGTGTGGCGCAAGGGCTTCCGGCACCCCGGCCTGGACGCCCTGCGCCGGGCCGCGGCGCTCCTCGCCGCCGACCGCGGCTGGCTGGACGTCCCGGCCGGGAGCTGGCTCCCCGCCGCCGCGCTCACACCACTGCCCGGCGGCGGGTGAGAGCAAGGTTTCCCGCCGGTCATCAGGCGGGGACCGGGGCCGAAACGCGCCCCTCCTACGGTCGGACCACGGACCGAGGACAGGGGAGGCGTGTGATGACCGGTACGACCGCACCGCGCAGGGGAGGCCGCTGGATCGAGCGGTGGGACCCGGAGGACGAGGCCTTCTGGAAGGAGTCCGGGGAGCGGATCGCCCGCCGCAACCTGCTGTGGTCCGTGGTCAGCGAGCACATCGGCTTCTCCATCTGGTCCCTGTGGTCGGTGATGGTGCTCTTCATGGGCCCCGAGTACGGGATCGACCCGGCCGGCAAGTTCTTCCTCATCGCGACGGCCACCACCGTCGGCGCCCTCGTCCGCATCCCCTACACCTTCGCCGTCGCCCGGTTCGGCGGCCGGAACTGGACCGTCGTCAGCGCCCTGCTGCTGCTCGCGCCGACCGTGGCCGCACTGTTCGTCATGGAGCCCGGGACCGCGTACGGCACCTTCCTGGCCGTGGCGGCCCTCACCGGCGTCGGCGGCGGCAACTTCGCCTCTTCGATGACGAACATCAACGCCTTCTTCCCGCTGCGCAAGAAGGGCTGGGCGCTCGGCCTGAACGCGGGCGGCGGCAACATCGGCGTCCCGGTGGTGCAGTTGGCCGCGCTGCTCGTCATCGCGACCGCCGGGGCCGGGCATCCGAGGCTGCTCCTGGCCTTCTACCTGCCGCTGATCGTGGTCGCGGCCGGGATGGCGCTGCTGCGGATGGACAACCTGGCGCCGGTACGGAACGACGGGGGCGCCGTCCGCGAGGCCGTCCGCGAACGGCACACCTGGATCATGGCGCTGCTGTACGTCGGCAGCTTCGGCTCCTTCATCGGCTACAGCTTCGCCTTCGGCCTGGTGCTGCAGACGCAGTTCGGCCGGACCCCGCTGCAGGCGGCCTCGTTCACCTTCGTCGGACCGCTGCTCGGATCACTGATCCGGCCCGTGGGCGGTGCTCTCGCCGACCGGTTCGGCGGGGCGCGCATCACCCTCGGCGCGTTCGCGGCGATGGCCGCCGCGACCGGGGTGGTCGTGTACGCCTCGCTGCGGGAGTCGCTGCCGCTCTTCCTCGTCGGCTTCACGGGGCTGTTCGTGCTCAGCGGGATCGGCAACGGCTCCACCTACAAGATGATCCCCGGCATCTTCCAGGCCCAGGCCCTCGCCCGCGGCATGGGCGGCGAGGCCGCGGCGGCGTACGGGCGGCGGCTCTCCGGCGCCTCCATGGGCCTCATCGGGGCGGTGGGCGCCCTCGGCGGGCTCGGCATCAACCTGGCCTTCCGGGAGGCCTTCCGGGCCTCGGGATCCGGGACCGCGGCCTTCGTCACCTTCCTCGGCTGCTACGCCGTCTGCGGCACGGTCACCTGGGCGGTATACCTTCGCCGGCCCGCCGCCGCGGCCCGCCCGGACGCCGGTGTCGAAGCGAAGCCGCAGCTCACGTCGGTGTAACAGCGGTTTACGGCCACGAAATACGGCGGAACCGGCCCTGACACGCAGACTTGACAGGCTCGGTTCCCGTCGCGCGACACGTGGTCGCGAACGTGATATCGACCCACTGGGCAAGGCAGGTCACCATGGACGACCAAACCCCGACGCGCACCGCCACCGGCACGGCGACCGCCGCGGCGACCGGCACGGCGACCGCGGCCGCCGCCGCTCCAGCCGCCGACACCGCGGCGGCAGCGGTCGCCCCGCTGGCCGGCTTCACCGTGGGGGTCACCGCCGCCCGGCGGGCGGACGAGCTGATCGCCCTGCTGCGCCGGCGCGGAGCCACCGTCCTGCACGCCCCCGCGCTGCGGATCGTTCCGCTGGCCGACGACAGCGAACTCCTCGCCGCCACCCGGGAACTGCTCGCCGAGCCGCCGGACGCCGTCGTCGCCACCACCGCCATCGGGTTCCGCGGCTGGATCGAGGCCGCCGACGGCTGGGGCATCGGCGAGGAACTCCTCGGACGGCTGCGCGCCGCCGAACTCCTCGCGCGCGGGCCGAAGGTGAAGGGCGCCATCCGGGCCGCCGGACTGGTGGAGGACTGGTCCCCGGAGTCGGAGTCCCTCGCCGAGGTCCTCGACCGGCTGCTGGCCGGCGGGGTGGCCGGGCGGCGCATCGCGATCCAGCTGCACGGCGAACCGCTGCCCGGGTTCGTCGAGGCGCTGCGGGCCGGCGGGGCCGACGTCGTCGGGGTGCCGGTGTACCGGTGGATGGCCCCGGAGGACCTCGGGCCGCTGGACCGGCTGCTGGACGCGGTGGTGGGCGGCGCGGTCGACGCGGTGAGCTTCACCTCCGCCCCGGCGGCGGCCTCGCTGCTGTCCCGGGCCGAGGAGCGGGGCCTCGCCGAGCCGGTGCTGGCCGGGCTGCGCGACGGCGTCCTCGCCGCCTGCGTGGGGCCGGTCACGGCGGTGCCGCTGCAGGCGCGCGGGGTGGACACCGTACAGCCGGAGCGGTTCCGGCTGGGCCCGCTCGTGCAGGTGCTCTGCCGGGAGCTGCCCGGCCGGGCCAAGGTGCTGCCGGTCGCCGGGCACCGGCTGGAGATCCGGGGCCAGGCCGCGCTCGTGGACGACGGGCTGCGGCCCGTACCGCCGGCCGGGATGGCCCTGCTGCGGGCGCTGGCCCGGCGGCCCGGCTGGGTGGTGTCCCGGGCGGACCTGCTGCGGGCGCTGCCCGGGGCGGGCCGGGACGAGCACGCCGTGGAGACGGCCATGGCCCGGCTGCGCGGCGCCCTGGGCGTGCCGAACCTCGTCCAGACGGTGGTCAAGCGGGGCTACCGGCTGGCGCTGGACGCGGGGGAGTGCACGCTGGGGCACTGATCCCGGGCGCCCGTACGGCGGGGCCGCAGGCGCGCCGGCGGCCCCGTACGGCGCCAACCCCTGGATGCGGGCGCCGGGTTCGGCTACGGTGCCCGGATGATCATCGACGGGGTGGGGATGCGGTGCGTCGAGCCCGGCGACGCCGCCGGGCTGGCCGGGGCGCTGGTGCGCAACCGGGCGTACCTGGCGCCGTTCGAGCCGTGGCGGTCCGAGGTGTTCTACACCGAGGAGGGCCAGCGGGTCCGGATCGCGGGCCTGCTCGCCGAACGCGACGAGGGGCGCCTCTTCCCGTACGTGCTCGTCGAGGCGGCCACGGACGTGCCCATCGGCATGATGAACCTCGGCTCCGTCAGCCTCGGCCCCTTCCGCAGCGGCGGCGTCGGCTACTGGGTCGACCGGGAGTGGGCCGGCCGGGGCGTCGCCACCGCAGCCCTCCGGGAGGTCTGCCGGATCGCACGCGACGAACTCCGCCTGCACCGGGTGGAGGCGTCGACCCTCGTCGACAACACCGCCTCCCAGCGGGTCCTCGCGAAGGCCGGCTTCGCCCGGATCGGCCTCGCCCCCGGCTACCTGCACATCAACGGCGCCTGGCGCGACCACCTCCTCTTCCAGCGGCTGTTGCACGACGACCCGCCGCCGTAGGACGCCCGCCGGGGCCGGACCGGCCGCCCGTACGGGGGGTTCCGCATCCACGCGCCGAGGGGCACTCTGAAAGCGCTTCCCTGGACAAGAGGCGGTGACGGGCATGTGGTTCGACTCCGGGCGGGTGTGCCTGGACCTACTGGCCACCTCCACGGGGCCCGTTGCCGCAGGACCCTCCGGCGCGGGAACCTCCGGCGCGGGATCGGCCACCGCGGGAACCTCCGGCGCCGCCGGCGCCGCCGGCGACCCGGCGGACGACGCGGCCGCCGGGCGCGCCGAGGAACTGCGCGACGGCGACGGGCTGCGGCTCTGGCTCGCCGGCGCCGGGCTCGTCCCCGACCGGACCCCGCTCACCCGGGTGGGCCCCGACTGGGTCGCGGCCTTCCGCACCCTGCGCTCCGACGTCGGCAGCCTGGTCCGCGCCGAGCTCGCCGGGGCAGGGCCCGACGAGGGGGCACTCGCCCGGGTCAACGCGCTGGCCGCCGGACCACCCCCCGGCCTGTGCGCCGTCCAGGACCAGGAGGGGCACCTCGTACGGGAGCTGTGCGGCGGGGTGGAGTGCGGCGCCCTGCTCGCCGCCGTCGCCCGGGACGCCGTGGAGCTCCTCACCGACCCCGGTGACCGTGCCCTGCTGCGCTCCTGCGCGGCCGACGGCTGCACCCGCGTCTACCTGGACACCTCCCGCGGCCACCGGCGCCGCTGGTGCTCCAGCGAGGTGTGCGGCAACCGCGAGCGCGTCGCCCGGCACCGGCGCCGGGTCCTCGCCGCCCGCCCGGCCAGGTGATCCGCGCGCCGTCGACGGAACGGGCGTGCGGACCGGCCACGGCTTCGCGTACGGTTGACGGTCGCCCATGCACGTCAGAAGGGGGCCATTGGTGGCCGCGCAGGATGCCGCTGTCGACAGCACGGCGGATTCCGTCCGCGATCGGGAGATCGCGATCGAGCAGAATCATCTGGACCAGGTGTACCGCCGCCTCGAGGAGAAGATCGACGAGGCCGAGTTCCTGATGAACGACGCGGCCAAGCGCGGTCAGGTCGGCACGCCCGGCGCGCTGGCCGAGCGCGACGCGCAGGTCTTCCGGGCGGGCATCCACCTCAACCGGTTGAACAACGAGTTCGAGGACTTCCTCTTCGGACGCATCGACCTGGTGCTCGGCAAGGACGGCGAGCGCGGCCCGGACGGCGCGTACACCTCCGTCGAGCCCGCCGACGACGCGATCCGCGAGGGCGGGGCCGGCCCGGTCGCCGACATCGCCGAGATCCTGCACATCGGCCGCATCGGCGTCCTCGACGCCGACTACACGCCGCTGGTCATCGACTGGCGCGCGCCGGCCGCCGCACCGTTCTACCGGTCCACGCCCAAGGAGCCCGGCCGGGTCGTGCGGCGCCGCGTCATCCGCTCCAAGGGCCGCAAGGTCCTCGGTGTCGAGGACGACCTGATGCGCCCGGAGGTCACCGCCTTCCTCGACGGCCGTGAACTGCCCGCGATCGGCGACGGCGCCCTGATGGCCGCCCTCGGGCGGGCCCGTACGCACTCCATGCGCGACATCGTCTCGTCCATCCAGGCCGAGCAGGACCTGGTGATCCGCGCCCCCGCCGCGTCCGTCGCCGAGGTCGCGGGCGGGCCCGGCACCGGCAAGACCGCCGTCGCCCTGCACCGCGCCGCCTACCTGCTCTACCAGGACCGGCGCCGCTACTCCGGCGGCATCCTGATCGTCTCGCCGACCCCGCTGCTCGTCGCGTACACCGAAGGCGTGCTGCCCTCGCTCGGCGAGGAGGGCCAGGTCGCCATCCGGGCGCTGGGCTCGCTCGTCGACGGCGCCGAGGCCACCGCGTACGACGAGGCGGGCGTCGCCCGGATCAAGGGCTCCTCCCGGATGCTGAAGGTCCTGCGCAAGGCCGTCCGCGGCGCCCTCGAACTCGGCGACGCGCCGGAGCGGCTGCGCGTGGTGGCCTTCTCCCGCCGCGTGGAGCTGGAGGCCGACGAGCTGAACCGGATCCGGCAGAACGTCCTCGGCGGCACCGCCCCGATCAACCTGCTGCGTCCGCGCGCCCGCAAGCTGCTCCTCGACGCCCTGTACGCCAAGACCGGCGCGTCCGGCCGGCACAGCGACCCGGAGCTCGCGGCGGAGCTGCGCTCGGCCTTCGACGAGGACGTCTCCACCGAGGACTCCTTCATCGACTTCCTCAACGCCTGGTGGCCCGAGCTGACCCCGCGCGGCGTCCTCGGCGCCCTCGGCGACGAGCGGCGCCTCGGCCGCTGGTCGCGCCGGGTGCTGAACCCGCGCGAGGTCCGCCGGCTGGCCCGCTCGCTGCGCCGCGTCGGACCCGACGGCAAGGGCCCGCTGTCGGTGCACGACGTCGCGCTGCTGGACGAGCTCCAGCAGCTGCTGGGCGCCCCGGCCCGGCCGAAGCGGAAGCGGGAGGCGGACCCGCTGGACCAGCTGACCGGGCTGCAGGAGCTGATGCCGGTCCGCGAGGAGAGCCAGTGGGAGCGCGCGGAGCGGATCGCGGCGGAGCGCACCGAGTACGCGCACGTGATCGTGGACGAGGCGCAGGACCTGACGCCCATGCAGTGGCGGATGGTCGGCCGCCGCGGCCGGCACGGCACCTGGACGGTGGTCGGCGACCCGGCGCAGTCCTCGTGGATCGACCTGGAGGAGGCGGCCGCCGCCCGTGACGAGGCCCTGGGCACCCGGCCGCGCCGGCGGTTCACCCTGACGGTGAACTACCGCAACCCGGCGGAGGTCGCGGAGATCGCCGCCCGGGTGCTGAAGCTGGCGATGCCCGGCATGGAGCCGCCGACCGCGGTCCGCTCCACCGGTCTGGAGCCGCGGTTCACGGCCGCCGACGGCGATCTGGGGGCCGTGGTGCGGGAGGAGACGCGGCGGCTGCTGGAGCAGGTCGACGGGACCGTCGGCGTGGTCGTCTCCATGGAGCGGCGCGAGGAGGCCGCCGGTTGGCTGGCCGACCTCGGCGAGCGGGCGGTGGCGCTGGGCAGCCTGGAGGCCAAGGGCCTGGAGTACGACGCCACGGTGGTCGTCTCCCCGGCGGAGATCGCCGGCGGCACCACCCGCGAGGAGGTCGAGGCCGGCGAGTTCCCGGCGGGCCTGCGCGTGCTCTACGTGGCGCTGACGCGTGCGACGCAGCAGCTGACGGTGATCTCCACCGGGCGGGACGAACCGGACGCGGACGGTCTGCCGTTGCTGCTCCGGCCGTGACGACCGCCACACGGCGGCAGGTGACGGCGGCCCCGGCGGGCGCCGCCGTCACGGATGGCCCGCGGCCGGAAGCATGGTGGGACGGAGCGCACTCCCGTGCGGGGGACCGGTCGGACGGATCCTTTGTTAGCCTGGGTACGACACCGGCTCGATCCAAGCCCCCGGGCCCAACCTTCGTCGCCTAGAGCGACCACTTGCCGCGAGGCGAGCATGGCGGGTCGGTGTCATGGTTTTGCGCAGGTCCGCGCCCCTCGAAGCCGAGGGGCGCGGACCTTTTTCGTGCCCGCATACGCCTCCTCGCCCCCATCTCATCTCGTATGGTGGAAGAGTCTTTCCGAAATTTGTGGCTGGTTACCTGCTACTGACCAGTAGGTGGGACGATCGGACAACACGGTCCTGCATCACCCGGCGTGCTGCGGGGCCCTGTGCGTACACGAAAAACAGGGACAGAAGAGGAAACACGGCCATGGCAACGGCGCCCAGCGTCTCGTACTCGATGACGGTCCGCCTGGAAGTGCCCGCGAGCGGAACCGCGGTCTCCCAGCTCACCACCGCCGTGGAGTCCTCCGGTGGCTCGGTCACCGGCCTCGATGTGACCGCCTCCGGTCACGAGAAGCTCCGCATCGACGTCACCATCGCCGCGACCTCCACCGCGCACGCGGACGAGATCGTCGACAAGCTCCGCGGCATCGAGGGCGTCAGCCTGGGCAAGGTCTCCGACCGTACGTTCCTGATGCACCTCGGCGGCAAGATCGAGATGGCGTCCAAGCACCCCATCCGCAACCGCGACGACCTCTCGATGATCTACACCCCGGGCGTGGCCCGCGTGTGCATGGCGATCGCCGAGAACCCCGAGGACGCGCGCCGCCTCACCATCAAGCGCAACTCCGTCGCAGTCGTGACGGACGGCTCCGCCGTCCTGGGCCTGGGCAACATCGGCCCGAAGGCCGCCCTGCCCGTCATGGAGGGCAAGGCCGCCCTCTTCAAGCGGTTCGCCGGCATCGACGCGTGGCCCATCTGCCTGGACACCCAGGACACCGACGCCATCGTCGAGATCGTCAAGGCGATCGCCCCCGGCTTCGCCGGCATCAACCTGGAGGACATCTCCGCGCCGCGCTGCTTCGAGATCGAGGCCCGGCTGCGCGAGGCCCTGGACATCCCCGTCTTCCACGACGACCAGCACGGCACCGCGATCGTCGTGCTCGCCGCCCTCACCAACGCACTTCGCGTCGTGGGCAAGGCAGTTGGCGACGTCAAGGTCGTCATGTCGGGCGCCGGCGCGGCCGGCACGGCCATCCTCAAGCTGCTCCTGGCGGCCGGCGTGAAGAACGTCGTGAGCGCCGACATCCACGGCGTCGTGCACGCCGGCCGGCCCGACCTGGTGGACGCCGCCGAGGACTCGCCGCTGCGCTGGATCGCCGACAACACCAACCCCGAGGGCTACACGGGCACGTTGAAGGAGGCCGTCGTCGGTGCCGACGTGTTCATCGGCGTCTCGGCCCCGAACGTACTGTCCGGCGAGGACGTCGCCGCCATGGCGGAGGGTGCGATCGTGTTCGCGCTCGCGAACCCGGACCCCGAGGTGGACCCGGCGATCGCCCGCCAGACCGCGGCCGTCGTGGCCACCGGCCGCTCCGACTTCCCGAACCAGATCAACAACGTGCTGGTCTTCCCGGGCGTCTTCCGCGGTCTGCTGGACGCCCAGTCCCGCACGGTGAACACCGACATGATGCTGGCCGCCGCGACCGCGCTGGCCGACGTCGTCAGTCAGGACGAGCTCAACGCGAACTACATCATCCCGTCCGTCTTCAACGACAAGGTCGCGGGCGCGGTCGCCGGCGCCGTCCGCAAGGCCGCCACCGCCGCGGCGGCCGCTGTGACGACGCCCACGTCCGTCTGAGCCGGATCACGGCGCGTCGCGGGATGCGGGGCGGCCGGGCCGCCTCTAGTGTTGCGTGGAATGCCCACGAGGACCGGGATGCCCTTCCCACCGGTGTGGACGGAGCGTCACCGAGGCGTGACTGTGGCGCTTTTCGTGTGACCCTGGCGGGTGCCGGATTGGCTTTCCCGCCGCTGGTGGGGGCAGGATGCGTAACCGGGCGCGAGGGTCTGACGCTTCAGACCCGGGTCCGGGCACTGTCCGAGGGCCCTGGCAGCATCGGCTTCGATCTCACGCCCCCAAGGCAAGTTGAACACGGGAGTACAACATGAACCGCAGTGAGCTGGTGGCCGCTCTGTCCGAGCGCGCCGAGGTGACCCGCAAGGACGCCGACGCCGTTCTGGCCGCGCTCGCCGAGACCATCGGCGAGGTCGTCGCCAAGGGCGACGAGAAGGTCACCATCCCCGGCTTCCTGACCTTCGAGCGCACCCACCGTGCCGCTCGCACCGCGCGCAACCCGCAGACCGGCGACCCGATCCAGATCCCGGCCGGCTACAGCGTGAAGGTCTCCGCGGGCTCCAAGCTCAAGGAAGCCGCCAAGGGCAAGTAAGTCCCGCCCTTGTGCCGGGGCCGCACAGGCCCCCGGGACGGCAGTGGTAGGCAGGACGCCGAAGGGCGGCCACCCGGTGGGTGGCCGCCCTTCGGCCTGTCCGCGGCCCGTAGAGGGCCCCTGAGGGCCCCTCAGGGGCCCCAGGGGCCTCACGGGCCCCGGTGGGAGAGTCCGGCTCAGACGAGGTCGCCGCCGGGGAGCTCGACCTTGGCCCCCAGCTCCACGAGCTTCTCCATGAAGTTCTCGTAGCCGCGGTTGATCAGGTCGATGCCGTGGACCCGGGAGGTGCCCTCGGCCGCCAGCGCCGCGATCAGGTACGAGAAGCCGCCGCGCAGGTCGGGGATGACCAGGTCGGCGCCCTGAAGCTTGGTGGGGCCGGAGACGACCGCCGAGTGCAGGAAGTTGCGCTGGCCGAAGCGGCAGGCGGAGCCGCCCAGGCACTCGCGGTACAGCTGGATGTGCGCGCCCATCTGGTTGAGGGCGGAGGTGAACCCGAGGCGGGACTCGTAGACCGTCTCGTGGACGATCGACAGGCCGGTGGCCTGGGTCAGGGCCACCACCAGCGGCTGCTGCCAGTCGGTCTGGAAGCCGGGGTGCACGTCCGTCTCCAGGGCGATCGCGTTGAGCGGGCCGCCCGGGTGCCAGAAGCGGATGCCCTCGTCGTCGATCTCGAAGGCGCCGCCGACCTTCCGGTACGTGTTCAGGAAGGTCATCATCGAGCGCTGCTGGGCGCCGCGCACGTAGATGTTGCCGCCGGTCGCCAGGGCCGCGGAGGCCCACGAGGCGGCCTCCAGGCGGTCCGGGAGCGCCTTGTGGTTGTAGCCGCCGAGGCGGTCGACACCGGTGATCCGGATGGTCCGGTCGGTGTCCACGGAGATGATCGCGCCCATCTTCTGCAGGACGCAGATGAGGTCCTCGATCTCGGGCTCGACCGCCGCGTTGGCCAGCTCGGTGACGCCCTCGGCCAGGACGGCCGTCAGCAGCACCTGTTCGGTCGAGCCGACCGAGGGGTACGGCAGGCGGATCTTGCAGCCGCGCAGCCGCTGCGGGGCCTCAAGGTACTGACCGTCCTCGCGCTTCTCGATGGTCGCGCCGAACTGGCGCAGCACGTCGAAGTGGAAGTCGATCGGCCGGCCGCCGATGTCGCAGCCGCCCAGGCCCGGGATGAAGGCGTGGCCGAGGCGGTGCAGCAGCGGGCCGCAGAAGAGGATCGGGATGCGGGACGAACCCGCGTGGGCGTCGATGTCGGCGACGTTCGCGCTCTCGACGTGCGTCGGGTCGAGCACCAGCTCGCCGGGCTCCTCGCCGGGGCGAACGGTCACCCCGTGGAGCTGCAGCAGGCCGCGGACGACCCGGACGTCGCGGATGTCGGGCACGTTGCGGAGCCGGCTGGGTTCGCTGCCGAGCAGAGCGGCGACCATGGCCTTGGGCACGAGGTTCTTCGCACCGCGGACACGGATCTCACCCTCGAGCGGGGTACCGCCATGGACAAGCAGTACGTCGTCACAGTCTGTGCCGGTCATGAATCTCGCGTTCCGAAGGGGTCCGCCCGGCGGGGCCGGGGGAGGTGGGCAGGGACCAGGGAAAAGGGTAAGGGGCAGTGACCCCCGGTTCGTAAGGCCGACGCGGCCGGAAAAGCGTCATGAAACGGCCACAACACCCTCCGTGCCCACCCGTTGGCGGAGCGTTGCATTCCGCCGGCTCCGGAGCCCGCCTGGAGTCCGCCCCGGGCCCGCACCGGAACCTCCCGGGCCCCGGCGCGCGGTCCGACCGGGACCGGAGCCCTGCGCGCGCTCCCGCCTGCTGCCGTGCGCCCGGGGCTGCCGGGCACCGGATTGCCGCTCCGGCTCCCCCTGGAGGGCGAATGTGCGAGATCATGTCGGCATGACCGAGGTGTCCTCCCTCACAGGGCGGCTGCTCGTGGCCACCCCCGCCCTCGCGGATCCGAACTTCGACCGCGCGGTGGTGCTCCTGCTCGACCACGACGAGCAGGGCTCGCTCGGCGTGGTCCTGAACCGGCCCACCCCCGTGGTGGTCGGCGACATCCTGCTGCCCTGGGCGGCCCTGGCCGGTGACCCGGGCGTCGTCTTCCAGGGCGGCCCGGTCGGCCTGGACTCGGCCCTCGGGGTGGCCGTCATCCCGGGCGACGAGGGCCCGCTCGGGTGGCGCCGGGTGCACGGGGCGATCGGCCTGGTCGACCTGGAAGCGCCGCCGGAGCTGCTGGCCTCCGCCCTCGGATCCCTGCGGATCTTCGCCGGCTACTCCGGGTGGGGCCCAGGCCAGCTGGAGGACGAGCTCGGCGAGGGCGCCTGGTACGTCGTGGAGTCCGAGCCGGGTGACATCTCCTTCCCCGACCCGGCCCGACTGTGGCGTGCGGTGCTGCGCCGGCAGCGCAGCGAGCTCGCCATGGTCGCCACGTATCCCGACGACCCGTCGCTGAACTGACCCGCGCCGGGATCGGTACCCTGGCTTGCATGAGCACTCTTGAGCCCGAGCGCGGGACTGGTACGGGGACCCTCGTCGAGCCGACGCCGCAGGTGTCCCACGGTGACGGCGACCACGAGCGCTTCGCCCACTACGTCCAGAAGGACAAGATCATGGCGAGCGCCCTCGACGGGACCCCCGTCGTGGCGCTGTGCGGCAAGGTCTGGGTGCCGGGCCGGGACCCGAAGAAGTACCCGGTCTGCCCCATGTGCAAGGAAATCTACGACTCCATGGGCTCCGGCGGGGACAAGGACAAGGGCGGCAAGGACAAGTAGCCGCAGGCCTTCGCCGACGACCGGCCGGCTGCCCGCCGCCCCCAGGGGCGGGGCGGACAGCCCGGGCCGGCACCGCGGAACCCGGGCCCCCGGGGTGCGCACGACGCGCACCCCGGGGGCCTTCGCGCTTCCCGGGCGGTCCCGGGGAAGTGCGGCACGCTTCCGCACCGTCCGGCGCGGCACCTCGTCGCCCGGCACGGCACCTCGTCGCACCGGACGGCGCGGAAACGCACCGCCCTTCCCCGGGACCGCTTAGGGTCGGCGGCGTCACGAGCGCCCCGCGCCCCGTGTGCCGCGCAGGGCGTCACGCCGCGCTGCCGCGAAGGGCCGACGCATGGACCTGATTCCCGCACCCCGCACCGCCGACCTGCCGGGGGACGCGCCCCCCTACGTGTTCGGGCCCCGGCCCGCGCTGGACGCCGGACCCGGCACCGAGGGCACCGCCCGCTGGCTGCGCCGCGAACTGGGCGCGGCCGCCGGCTGGGACCTGCCGCCCGCCGGAGCGGACGGCGGCGGGGCGGAGGGCTCCGGCGTCGGCGGTGGCTCCGGCGGCGGGGCCGCGGGCGGGATCCGGCTGCGCCTCGACGAGGGGCTCGCCGACCGCCTCGGGCCCGAGGGGTACGTGCTCACCGTCGGCGACGTCGGCGCGGACCTCGCCGGGGCCTCCCCGGCGGGCGTGTTCTGGGCCGCCCAGACCCTGCGCCAGCTGCTCGGCCCCGACGCGTACCGGCGGGCCGCGCCGCTCGGCGGCCCCGTCCCGCGGGTGTGGAGCCTGCCCCGCGGGACCGTCGAGGACGGTCCCCGCTTCGGATGGCGCGGCATGCTACTGGACGTGGCCCGGCACTTCACGCCGAAGAGCGGCGTCCTGCGCTGGCTCGACCTGCTGGCCGCCCACAAGCTCAACGTGCTGCAGCTGCACCTGACGGACGACCAGGGCTGGCGCGTCGAGATCAAACGCCACCCCCGCCTCACCGAGGTCGGTGCCTGGCGTCCGCGCAGCCGCCGCGGCCACCGCGCCTCGCCGCTGTGGAACGACACCCCGCACGGCGGCTTCTACACCCAGGACGACATCCGCGAGATCGTCGCGTACGCCGCCGAACGGCATGTCCGGGTGGTCCCGGAGATCGACGTACCGGGGCATTCGCAGGCCGCCATCGCCGCCTACCCCGAACTGGGCAACACCGACGTCGTCGACACGGCCGCGCTGGGCGTGTGGGACGACTGGGGGATCAGCGAGAACGTCCTCGCGCCGACCGAGGCCGTGCTGCGCTTCTACGAGGGCGTGTTCGAGGAGGTGCTGGAGCTGTTCCCGCCGGAGGTCTCGCCGTTCGTGCACGTGGGCGGCGACGAGTGCCCGAAGGCGCAGTGGCGGGCCTCGCCCGCGGCCCGGCAGAGGATCCGCGAGCTGGGCGTGGACGGCGAGGACGGGCTGCAGTCCTGGTTCGTCCGGCACTTCGACGGCTGGCTGGCGCGGCGCGGGCGGCGGCTGATCGGCTGGGACGAGATCCTGGAGGGCGGGCTCGCCCCGGGAGCGGCGGTCTCCTCCTGGCGCGGCTACGCGGGCGGGATCGCCGCCGCCGAGGCCGGACACGACGTCGTGATGTGCCCCGAGCAGCACGTGTACCTGGACCACCGTCAGGCGGCGGGCCCCGACGAACCGGTGCCGATCGGGTACGTACGCACATCGCAGGACGTGTACCGGTTCGAGCCGGTGCCGCCGGAGTTGTCCGGGGCGGCCGCGCGGCGGGTCCTCGGCGCGCAGGCCAACGTGTGGACCGAGGTGATGGAGGACCAGGGCCGCATCGACTACCAGGTGTTCCCGCGGCTCGCGGCCTTCGCCGAGGTGGTGTGGTCGACGCTGCCCGCACCGGCCGAACGGGACCACGCCGGCTTCGAGGCCCGGATGGCCGCGCACCGGCGCCGCCTTGACGTGCTCGGCGTCGAGTACCGGCCGCCCGGCGGGCCGTTGCCCTGGCAGCGGCGGCCCGGGGTGCTCGGACGTCCGATCGAAGGGGCGCCGCCGAACGTGTGACCCGGGCCGCCGGGCGGGCCGCCGGGCGGGGTGCACGGGCCGTCCGCCGCCCACCGCGCGCCCCCGCGGCCGCGGGGCGTGCGCGGGGCCGTACGGGGCTTCCCGGGGCGGATTCCCCCGGGCGGCCGCGGGGCGGCCCCGGGGCGCCTGCGGAGCCGTTCGGAATTCTCCGGTGCTGATCGGAACTCCTGGGGTATCCGGGGCGTCCTACGTGCTTGAGGGCCGTCGGGAACTCTTGCTCGATCCAGGCGCATTCGCTGCACACCGGTGTGAAGCGATGCGCACCGCGGCGAATCGCCGTGCAGCGCTGGATTCCGGTCGATTCGCCTGATGCGGATGATTCGTCCGATACGGGGGAAACCGGACGGCCGGAAGCTCGAAGGGGCGCCCGGCGGACCCTCGCGCCGGGCCGTCGGGAAGATGTGCCAGAGTTGCCACGTTCCGGCGGTGAGCACGTACCGTACGGCGGACAGGCGTGAGCGCTGTTACCGGGACATCGGGAAGGGGCAGCTGGGTTGACCACGCACGCACCGCACACACCGCAGGCGGCGCAGTCCGTGATGCTGCCGGCCTCGCTCGACGAGGCCGTGGCGGCACTCGCCGCCATGCCCGCCGCCGTGCCCGTGGCCGGCGGCACCGACCTCATGGCGGCCGTGAACGCAGGGCTGCTGCGGCCGGCCGGCCTGGTGAGCCTGGGCCGGATCAACGAGATCCGCGGCTGGCAGTACCAGGAGGACGGCCACGCCCTGCTCGGCGCGGGCCTCACCCACGCCCGGATGGGCCGCCCCGACTTCGCCGCGCTGATGCCGGCGCTGGCCGCCGCCGCGCGCGCCGCCGGGCCGCCGCAGATCCGCAACGCCGGCACCCTCGGCGGCAACATCGCCAGCGCCGCGCCGACGGGCGACACACTGCCCGTGCTGGCCGCGCTGGAGGCCACCCTCGTCATCGTCGGCCCGATCGGGCAGCGCGAGATCCCGGTCTCGTACCTGCTGGCCGGCCGCGAGATGCTGCGGCCCGGCGAGCTGATCGGCTTCGTACGGGTGCCGCTGCTGCACGCCCCGCAGGTGTTCCTCAAGGCGACCGGGCGGACCGGCCCGGGCCGTGCCGTGGCGTCCGTGGGGCTCGTACTGGACCCCGCGCGCCGTGGTGTGCGGTGCGCGATCGGCGCGGTCGCCCCGATGCCGCTGCGGCCGCTGGAGGCCGAGCAGTGGGTGGCCTCGCTGATCGACTGGGACGGGGAGCGGAGCCTGGCCCCCGAGGCGCTGGAGGCCTTCGGTGACTACGTCGCGGCCGCCTGCGTCCCCGACCAGGGGGAACCGGTTGCTCCCGGTGTACTGCATCTGCGGCGGACGGTGGCCGTGCTGGCGCGCAGGGCCCTGGGGAGGGCGCTGACCTCATGAGTGGGAACGAGAACGTGAGCGGAACGACGGGGGACACGGGCGGCCGGGCCGCTCCGGCCTGGGGCTGGGAGCCGGTGCCGCAGGGCGGCGAGTTCACCGACGCCGCGGACGCGACGGCCTTCGTGCGCCTGCCGCCGGACATGCTGAACGCGCTCGGTTCGGGTGAGCCGCTGGCGGCGCCCGGGCACGGGTACGTCCCGCCGCCGATGATCGTTCCGCTGGGCTCCCCCGGTACGGACCCCTCGGCCACCGGGACCTGGACGCTCCCGGCGCAGTGGCCGGACGCGGGTGGCCACGCGGCCGACGCGGGCGCGGCGGGTGCGGGTGCAGGTGCTGCGGTGGCCGGTGGGGCTTCCGCGGCTCCGGTCGGCGGGCCGATCCCGGCGTCGATCCCGATCCCGGCGGCGGTCGCGGCGGAGTTCGCCGACGCCGTGCCGGGGCAGGAGCCGGCCGGTCCCGCGGACGGCGAGGACTCCGGCGAGACCGCGGAGTGGCACTTCCCCGACGCGCTGCGGGCGGAAGAGCCGGTGACCACCGGCCAGTGGACCCTGCCGGACCTCAACGAGCAGACCGGCGAGTTCCGGCCCGGCGCCCTCGACGCCGACTGGAGCCAGGCCCCGGCGACCCTGCCGGGCGGCGCCGCCGCCCCGTGGGCGACGCACCCCGGCTTCGAGAGCGCGCCCGCGGACGCCCCGCTCAGCTCGGGCGTGCTGCCCGACGCGCAGGCGGGCGGGGCTGGCACCTCCGGCACCGGCCAGCGGCTCCTCGGCGGCCCGGGCGTCGGCGGCCCCGGCCGCGCCCCGCGCGTGCTGGGCGGCCCCGGCGTGGGCACCCCGCTCCCGGAGGGCGAGCCGGCGCACCCCGCCGCGTACGACGTCGAGGCCGCGCACGCCGCGGCCGCCGGCCTGCACGGGCCCGCGGACGCCTACACGCGCGTGCACGAGCAGCACGACCACGGGCAGCAGCCCGGTCAGCACGAGCACGGCCAGCACGAGCACGGGCACGGTCAGCAGGAACACGGGCACGGTCAGCAGGAACACGGGCAGCACGAGCACGGGCACGGGCAGTACGAGCACGGCCAGTACGGCCACGGCCCGTACGAGACCGAGCAGGGGCACCCGCACACGCTCGGGCGCGGCCTCGTCCTCGGGGACGCGCACGGCCTCGGGCAGCACGAGCAGCCGCAGCACGCCGACGTGTCCGGCGGCGGCATGCCCGCCACCGCCGCGCCCGCCGGGGCCTCCGGGCCGCACGCGGGCGCCGAGCGCGAGCACGCGGTCCACCACGAGGCGGCTGCCGAGGCTCCGGCCGCGGCCGGAGCCGGGGCCGGGGCCGGGCCCCTCGCCGAAGCGCAGCCGTTCGAGGCGCAGCCGGCCGGCGCGCCGGTGGAGTACGCCTTCGTCGGCGGTCCCGCGGGGCCGGCCGAGGGGGCGGAGCCCGGCGGGCACGGCTTCCCGGCATCCGGCCACGGCGCCGGTCCGGAACCGCAGTCGCAGTCGCAGTCGCAGGCGCCGGTGCAGTCGCAGCCCGAGCCGCAGTCGGAGCCGCAGCCCCGCCCGGAGCCGGGTCGGCTGCCGGACCACGGGGTGGCGGCGGAGGCCGGCCGCGAGCCCGGGCAGGAGTCCGGCTGGGAGCCCGGTCGTGCGGCGGCCGGGTCGGCGGACGAGCACGGCTTCACCGGAGCGGGCCACGGCGCCGCGCCGGAGCCGGCCGGGGCGGACGGGCACGGCTTCGCCGAAGCCGCCGCCGGGACGCCGGGCGGAGCCGGGGGCGGGGTGGCGCCGGGGGCGGACTCCGCGGACGGTGCCGTGCCACCGCCGGACGCGAGCATCGGGGAAGGGATCCCGCTGGCGGGGCCCTCGTACGGGGAAGAGCAGGCGGCCGCCGCGGCCGTCGCCCACCACGAGCACCCGCTGGCTTCGTACGTGCTGCGGGTCAACGGCGCCGACCGGCCGGTCACCGGTGCGTGGATCGGCGAGTCGCTGCTGTACGTGCTGCGCGAGCGCCTCGGCCTGGCCGGCGCCAAGGACGGCTGCTCGCAGGGCGAGTGCGGGGCCTGCGCGGTGCAGGTCGACGGGCGGCTCGTGGCGTCCTGCCTGGTCCCGGCCGCGACGGCCGCGGGCAGCGAGGTCCGTACCGTCGAGGGGCTGGCGAGTGGCGGGGAACTCTCCGACGTGCAGCAGGCGTTGTGCAGGTCGGGTGCGGTGCAGTGCGGGTTCTGCGTGCCGGGCATGGCCATGACCATCCACGACCTGTTGGAGGGCAACCACGCCCCCAGCGAGCTGGAGACCCGCCAGGCACTGTGCGGGAACCTGTGTCGCTGCTCCGGCTACAAGGGCGTCCTGGAGGCGGTCCGCGAGGTCGTCGCCGAACGCGCGGACGCCGAAGCGGCAGCCACCACGGCGGCTGCGACGGCCGAGGCGGCGGGCGGCGCGGGCGAGCCCCCGCGCATCCCGCACCAGGCACAGCCGGGCGAGGGCGGGATCCATCACAACGGAGGCATGGCGTGAGCGGGCAGGACGCGGCCACGGCCACGACGACGACGACCGTCACGGTCACCACGAGCGTTGCGGCCGGCGCCGCCGGCCCGGCCGGCGGCCCCGACGAGTCGGCGGAACAGACGGTCCTGCGCGGTGTCGGGGTCTCCGTGCCCGCCGCCGACGCGCACGCCAAGGCCGAGGGCACCTTCCCGTACGCCGCCGACCTGTGGGCCGAGGGGCTGCTGTGGGCCGCCGTGCTGCGGTCCCCGCACGCGCACGCCCGGATCCTGTCCGTCGACACCTCCGCCGCCCGCGAGATGCCCGGCGTCCGCGCCGTCGTCACCCACGCCGACGTGCCCGGCGCGACCACGCACGGCCGGCGGATCGCCGACCGGCCCGTGTTCGCGCACGAGGTCGTCCGGCACCACGGCGAGCCGATCGCCGCCGTCGCCGCCGACCACCCCGACACGGCGCGCCTCGCGGCCGCCGCCATCACCGTCGAGTACGAGCTCCTCGACGCGGTCACCGACCCCGAGCAGTCCTTCGGCGCCCCGCCCCTGCACCCCGACGGCAACCTGATCCGGCACATCCCGCTCCGCTACGGCGACCCGGAGGCCACCGGCGAAGTCGTCGTCGAGGGCCTGTACCGGATCGGCCGGCAGGACCCGGCGCCCATCGGCGCCGAGGCCGGACTCGCCGTCCCCCGGCCCGACGGCGGCGTCGAGATCTACACCGCCTCCACCGACCCGCACCTCGACCGCGACCTGGCCGCCGCCTGCTTCGGCCTCGAACCGGACCGCGTCCGCATCGTCGTCACCGGCGTGCCCGGCGCGACCGCCGACCGGGAGGACGCGGCCTTCCAGCTCCCCCTCGGCCTGCTCGCCCTGCGCACGGGCTGTCCCGTCAAGCTGGCCGCCACCCGCGAGGAGTCCTTCCTCGGCCACACCCACCGCCACCCCACCCTGCTGCGCTACCGGCACCACGCCGACGCGGAGGGCCGCCTCGTCAAGGTCGAGGCGCAGATCCTGATGGACGCGGGCGCCTACGCGGACGCCTCCTCCGAGTCGCTGGCGGCGGCGGTCGCGTTCGCCTGCGGCCCGTACGTGGTCCCGCACGCCTTCGTGGAGGGCTGGGCGGTCCGGACGAACAACCCCCCGTCGGGGCACGTGCGCGGCGAGGGCGCCATGCAGGTCTGCGCCGCGTACGAGGGCCAGATGGACAAGCTGGCCGCGGCCCTCGGCATCGACGGCGCGGAACTGCGCATGCGCAACGTCCTGGCCACCGGCGACCTGCTGCCCACCGGCCAGACGGTGACCTGCCCGGCCCCCGTCGCGGAACTCCTGCGCGCGGTCCGCGACTTCGAACTGCCCTCCCTCCCGAAGGACGCCCCGGAGGACGAGTGGCTGCTGCCGGGCGGCCCGGACGGCGCGGGTGAGCCGGGCGCGGTGCGGCGCGGCGTCGGGTACGGCGTCGGCATGGTCCACATGCTCGGCGCGGAGGGCGCCGACGAGGTCTCCACGGCCACGGTCAAGGTCGTCAACGGCGTGGCGACGGTGATCTGCGCGGCCGTCGACACCGGCCAGGGCTTCGCCACCCTCGCCCGCCAGATCGTCCAGGAGGTCCTGGGCGTCGACGAGGTCGTCACCGCCCCCGTCGACACGGACCAGCCGCCGGCGGGCCCGTCCGCGCACGGCCGGCACACGTGGGTGTCGGGCGGTGCGGTGGAGCGCGCCGCGAAGATGGTCCGCACCCAGCTCCTCCAGCCGATGGCCCACAACCTGGGCATGTCCACGGAACTCCTCCAGATCCAGGACGGCCGCATCACCTCCTACGACGGCGCGTTCTCGATGCCGGTCGGCGAGGCGATGATGGGCAAGGAGCTGTGGGCCACGGCCCAGTGCCGCCCCCACCCCACGGAGCCGCTGGGCGCCGACGGCCAGGGCGACGCGTTCGTCGGGCTGGCCTTCTGCGCGATCCGCGCGGTGGTCGACGTGGACATCGAGCTCGGCACGGTGCGCGTGGTCGAGCTGGCGGTGGCCCAGGACGTCGGCCGCATCCTCAACCCGGCCCAGCTCGCGGCCCGTATCGAGGCGGGCGTCACGCAGGGCGTGGGCGCGGCCCTGACGGAGAACCTCCGCACGGCGGCGGGCCTGGTCCGCCACCCCGACCTGACGGGCTACGCCCTGCCGACGTCGCTGGACGCCCCGGCGGTCCGGATCGTCAAGCTGGTCGAAGAGCGCGACGTGGTGGCCCCGTTCGGCGCGAAGGCGGCGAGCGCGATCCCGGTGGTGACGGCCCCGGCGGCCGTGGCATCGGCGGTCAGGGCCGCCACGGGCCGCCCCGTGAACCGCCTCCCGATCAGGCCCTCGGCGGCGGTGGCGGCGCCCAACTCCTAGCCGTGTGACCCGCATTGCACGTGCAACCCTGAGGTTGGGACTGTCGTCACCGGTCGCTAGAGTGATCGAGTAGGACTGATCCCGCACGCCCGTGAACGCGAGCGAACGGGTAACGGGGAAACGGGGCGCGGCGGCAACGCCGCTCCCCGCAACGGGGAATACGGGGAGTCGGGGAGGCCGCCGTGGCGGAGAACAACCTGGAATGGCTGCTCGGGGGCGGTGCGGCCAACGAGGCGGCGTCCGCGATCCGAGCCCAGGCCAAGGCCTTTGAGGTCGACTTCGAGACGCTGACCGGCTACAAGAAGAAGGTCGACGAACTCCTGACGAAGCTGAAGGGCTCGGAGGCGTACGACAAGAAGCTCGCCGACGGCACCCTCCCCGAGGGCACCCTCGGCCAGGGCTTCGCCGAGGCGGAAGCCCTCTTCAAGACGTACGGCACGGTCCAGACGCAGCTGGAGAACCTCTCCAAGGGCCTGGCCGCCCAGATCGAGGGCCTGGGCATCGCAATCCTCACGTCGGGCAACGGTTTTGCCGGCGTCGACGAGGAGACGAAGCGTCGTATGCATTCCATCGTCGTCCAGGCGAAGGACGAGTACGTTCCGGAGCGAGATCCGCTGGTGAAGCAGCGCGAGGAGGCCGAGCACGCCGCGGCGGGCGAGGCGAAGAAGCCGAAGGGCAACATCTGATGGCGACGAACTTCGAGGGTTTCACGCACCAGCAGCTGCTCGCGATGGTTGCCTCCATCGACCCGAAGACGGTGGAGGCCCGTGCCACGCTGCTGACCGGAGCAGCCAGCACGATCAAGGAGATCGGCCTCGCCCTCAAGAACACCAAGGTCAAGGGCTGGGAAGGCGAGGCCGCCACTGCCTTCGAGGACTGGGCGAGCCAGGCAGGCAGCGCCACGCTACGCCTGGGCGACCTCAGCGCCGCGGGCGGCAAGTGGATGGGCGAGGCCGCCCAGATCATGCACGAGGTCAAGGTCAACATGCCGGCCTACGACAACTCGGCGGCGGATAACCTCCAGGCCTCGAAGGACTTCCACAACGACCCGGATGCGGCGAAGATCGGCCAACTGGCCAGCTTCAAGCTGAACAGCGACCACAAGAAGGCCGTCGACCAGCTGACGAAGCTAGCCGGCGCGTACGACCAGTCGTCGACGCAGATCGGCAAGGTCGAAATCCCAACGTTCCCGCTGCCACCGGCTGATTTCAGGCCGGAAGTCCTGGACAGCGGGCAGGATCTCGGCCGCTCTGGCGGCGGACACGCGGGCGCCTCGGGTTCGAGTGGTGCCGCGTTTACGCCGTCGTCACCGCGTGGTGGTGGCAGCCCGTCCGGCGATTTCGGTGGAGGGTCGAGCCGGCCGGATGTCAGCCTGCCGCCGACGACCGGGCCTGCGCCGGTCGTCCCGGATCGCAACGTGGACGTAGGCCTCGACAACGTCGCAGTCCTGCCAGAAAAGAGCGTCCCACTGGTAGCCACTCCGCCCAGCATTCCGACTCCTGGTCCTGGTCCCACTCCGGTTGGGCCCCTGCCGCCGGTCGCTCTGCCGCCCCTTGGCGGGGGACCGAGGCTGCCCGGCGGCGGTGGCGGCCCCATCAGCAAGCTTCCGCCCATCCCCTCCCCGCCGACCGCTGGCGGCAAGATTGGCGGGCTTTCTCCGGTGCTTCCCCGTGACACCGGGATCGTCGGCGGCCGCCAGGTGACCGTCGGCGGCCCCACCCCGGGGATCCCGCGCGGCACGGTCATCGGCACGGAAGGCCCGGTGGGCGGTGGTCGTCCCGCAGTCGGCGGTATGCACCCTGGCATGGGCGGTCCCCATGTCGGAGCCCCGGGTGGTTCCGCGATGGGACGTCGGCTGGCGATGGAGCCGGGCGGTGTCATTGGTGGGCGTCAGCCTGGCGTGATCGGCCGAACCCCCGCCGGGGGGCAGTCGTTCACGCAGGGCGGTGCGGGTCTCGTCCGCCACGAGGCTGGCACGGGCGGAGGCCGCGGCGCAGTGGGCCACACTGGTGCCGGCGTGCACGCTCCGGGGAACCGGCGTGACCAGCAAGCAGGCGAGCGCCCGGACTACCTGTCCGAGGACGAAGAGACCTGGCGCGCCAACGGTCGCGTTGTGCCGCCGGTGATCGACTGAGCAGAACGGACGTTGCACGGGATGCGCATGCGTAAGGCGACCTCGGCCCTGGTGGGCCTCCTGCTGGCCGGGGTCGCCGCGACCCCGGCCCATGCAGAGACCGTCCGGTCCAAGCAGTGGCATCTCGACGCCATGAAGGCCGACGACATTTGGAAGATCAGCACGGGCAAGGGCGTCACCGTCGCCGTCATCGACAGTGGTGTCGACCGCGTTCCCGAGCTTGAAGGCCAGGTGCTTCCAGGGAAGAACTACGCGACGGAGTACTCGGGTGATGAACGCGAGGACTACGAGAAGCACGGGACGACCATGGCTGCGCTGATCGCCGGCACTGGGAAGCATCCGAGCGGTGACGGTGCGTTCGGTCTTGCCCCGGGTGCCAAGATCCTTCCGATTCGTGTGCCACACCAGCTCAACAAGACGAAGCCGATCTGGAACGATGCAATCCGGTTTGCGGCGGAATCCGACGCCAAGATCATCAATATCTCCATGGGTGCGGAACAAGATGATCCTGGGCGGCTCGATGCAGTGAAGTACGCCCTTTCCAAGGGGAAGCTGATTTTCGCCTCGGTGGGCAACGACGGCGACTCCACGAACGCGGTCATTTACCCGGCGGCGACCCCTGGCGTGGTGGGCGTTGGTGCCGTTGGGCCTGATGGCGTCGCGACCAAGGAGTCGCAGCACGGTCCGCAGGTAGATATGTCCGCCCCCGGCGTAGACATCGTGACGGCGTGTGGTGGCAAGACTGGCCTCTGCAAGAACCATGGCACCAGTGACGCCACCGCCCTTGCTTCCGCCTCGGCGGCCCTGTTGTGGTCCGCTCATCCGGAGTGGACCAACAATCAGGTGCTCCGTGTCCTGCTGAACACCGCCGGCAAGGGCGATGACGGCAAGGAGCGCAACGACTACCTGGGCTACGGCATTGTCCGCCCGAAGATCGCGCTGCCGACGCCCGGCGATCCCGGGCCCGCGGACGTGTATCCGCTCCCGGACCTCGCTGCCGCGGATGCGAAGAACTCGCCCGCTCCGTCGGCCGGCGGCAACGACAAGAAGCCGCAGTCGGCTGCGCCCGCGCCCCAGGCCGAGGCCAAGGAGAGCGGCGGTAGTAGCGTCACCTGGATCGCGCTCGGGCTGGGGGCCTGCGTGCTCGTCGGCGGTGCCGTGACGGCGGTCCTCGTACGTCGCAGGAGTAGTTGACGCCCAACTACACCTCACTCGATCCCGTCCGACAGGGCGGTAGGAGATGGGTGCCATAGTCAAGAAGCTCACACGGGCGCAGCGGCGAGTCGGTGTGCGTACGCGGCAACGAGCTGACCGAGTCGCTGTTCATCGGCTATCAGACGTCGTAGTCCAAGAGGTACGGCGACTGCTGAAGGCCGCCGAGCGACCTGCTGACCGGGAGTCGTCCACGACCACGAACGGCCCGCTATTTCCGGGACGGGCCCGGCCGTGGCCCGTACTGCGGGCGGACCGTCGTGGGGTCTCATGGAATGGTCAACCATTGTCGTGGCCTTCCGATGTCGGCGCATGGTGGACGCAGTGGGCGTCGGTATTGTGAGGCATCTCGATGGTCTGATCCGGAGATATTGTTCTTCAACTATACGGGTTTGAAGGTTTGGTGACGGATGGGTTCAGTCGCCGTATTCCTGGGAGATGAGGCGTCGAACGAGGGTTGAACGGGACTCGCTGGGGTGATTCAATGAGATGGAGGTAGTGGGCTACCTCGATCCCAGTTGAAACGGTCAAAAACACTGGGACTCAGCGTTCGTCGCTGAACATCACTCGCGGGTTTCGGGGTTGGGGTACGAGCGTGCCACGCCGCAAAGTCTGCTTGAGCGTGAGCGGCTTACCGATACCTTCGCCAGTGCCGGGCGTGTCCCGCCCTTCTCTGCATTGCTTGGAAGTGGAAAACGGTACAAAGCTGGGAGCTCTCCATGGCCATCACGTATGAGTCAAGCGTCCTGCTCGCGCCCGAGCAGGAGATGGAGCCAGCCATCGAGGTCAACTTCAGCGAAGACCTCACATCGGAGCAGCGCAAGATCGCCAGGCGCTCGGTCGAGCGCATGGCGGCCGCCGGCGTCGAAGCGCGAGAGCAGGAGCGTGCCGTAGAGGCGGGGTATCAGGAACTCTCCGATGCGATCAATGCTCCTCTCCGGAAGGTAGTCGAAGCCGATGAGGAGGCGCTCAAGAAGTTCCACCACCTGATCGACCACACACCGCTGCGATTTGACGAGCCGTCGATTCTGGAGATGGGTGCCGACTCCGTCGAGATCGAAGAAGCGGCCATGCGTATTCACGATGTTCGTGCGACGCAGATATTCACCCCGCCGTATCACTTCGACTGGCGGTGGCACAACACGGGTGGAAGTTCCCCGTATACGTCGACCACCAATCGCCCCTTGGGTCAGGCGTCACTGCAAGGACGATGCGGCCCGTGGATTCCGGGGGCCGGCGGGAAATTCGTTGACGCGCATGCGGGGTTCGGTCTGTTCTTCCGGCCGACTGTCAACGGAATGCTCAGCGGAGACTCGCTGAGAATACTGGGCTGGTTCTGGGTTGTAGGGGCATTCGGTGTGGGAAGTAACGCCACCGTTGAGGGTGGTACGGAGTGCACGATCCTCGAAGACGGCAAGCTGAAGGCGTTTCAGTCGCACAAGATGTGGCGAAAGCGCGTCAGCGTCAACGAGTACGCGGACCAGGTGCAAACCAATCCCGTGACCGACATTTCGCTGAGGACGCAGTTCCCGATGCGGGCGGGTCACGACTACACGTTCAACGTCGGCTTCTGGGTCTATGCCGACAACACTGCCGGAGTCGGTACCTCCGGGGCCATCTCCGGCCTGGGTGGCCGCGTCCCCGGCATGACGATCACACGGCCGTAGGGCGAACCGCCGGGCGGCGCCCCGCCGTGCCGCCTGGTCGGGCAGTCAGAAGCCGTGACCGGAATCGAACCGGTGTTACTCGATTTGCAGTCGAGTCCCTCAACCACTCGGGCACACGGCCTTGTTCGGCTTCGGGCACGACCGTACGGGCGTTGTGCACACCCCGGGAAGGGATTGCCGGGGTGTGCAATGAGACCGCCATGCCGTGTTCACAGTCCGTCGCCGTCGCCGCCCCCTCCGCCCCCGCCCCCGCCCCGCCCCCACCCCCGGCCTAGGGCTTGGGGACGAGGGAGGAATCCGCCTTACGGACAGGAGCGAAAGCGGGGGGTGCCGCTTACGCTGAAGCGATGAGTGCCCTTGAACCCCGTGTCACGCAGACCAGTACCCCCGCCCCACCCCACCCCCAGGGCGGGATCCTCGGGTCCGCGTACCGGACGCTCAGCATCGGGATGATCTCCTGCATCTTCCTGATCGCCTTCGAGGCCACCGCCGTCGGCACCGCCATGCCCGTCGCCGCGCGCGAGCTCGACGGGATCGGGGTCTACGCCTTCGCGTTCTCCGCCTACTTCACCACCAGCCTCCTGGGGATGGTGCTGTCCGGGCAGTGGTGCGACCGGCAGGGGCCGCTGCGGGCGCTGACCGTGGGGATCGGGGCGTTCGCCGCCGGGCTGGTCCTGGCCGGGACCGCGACGGCCATGTGGGTGTTCGTGCTGGGCCGGGCCGTGCAGGGCTTCGGCGGCGGGCTCGTCATCGTCGCCCTGTACGTGGTCGTGAGCCGGGCCTACGAGGAGCGGCTGCGGCCCGCGATCATGGCGGCCTTCGCCGCGAGCTGGGTGGTCCCGTCGATCGTCGGGCCGCTGGCCGCCGGGACGGTGACCGAGCACCTCGGCTGGCGCTGGGTGTTCCTCGGGATCCCGGTGCTGGTCGTCGTCCCGCTCGCAGTGGCGCTGCCCGCGATACGCCGGACCGCGTCCGGGCCCGTGGATCCGGACGCGCCGCCCGTCGCGTTCGACCGGCGCCGGATCCGGCTGGCGCTCGGGATCTCCCTCGGGGCCGGGCTGCTGCAGTACGCCGCCCAGGACCTGCGGTGGTGGTCGCTGGTCCCCGGGGCGGTGGGGGCGGGCCTGCTGGTGCCGGCCGTGCTGGGGCTGCTGCCGCGCGGGACGTACCGGGCGCGGCGCGGGCTGCCGTCGGTGGTCCTGCTGCGGGGGGTCGCGGCGGGTTCGTTCATCGCGGCCGAGAGCTTCGTGCCGCTGATGCTGGTCACGCAGCGGGGGCTGAGCCCCACCCTGGCCGGGTTCTCGCTGGCGCTGGGCGGGCTGACCTGGGCGGGCGGGTCGTGGATCCAGTCCACGGGCCGGGTGGCGCCGTACCGGGAGCGGCTGATGGTGTTCGGGATGGTGCTGGTGGCGTTCGCGATCGCGGCCGCGCCGGCGGTGCTGGTGCCGTGGGTGCCGGTGTGGACGCTGGCCCTGGCCTGGGGCGTCGGCTGCCTCGGCATGGGGCTGGTGATCGGCTCGACGAGCGTGCTGCTGCTGAAGCTGTCGGCGCCCGAGGAGGCGGGGGCCAACTCGGCCGCGCTGCAGATCTCCGACGCGCTCGCGAACGTGGTGCTGCTCGCGGCCGGCGGGGCGGCCTTCGCCGCGCTCGGCGGAGGCACGGTCGGGGCCGCCGCCCACACCGCCGGCGGGCCGGACGCCGCCGCGGTCTCGCATCCGGCCGCCTTCGTGGTCGTCTTCCTGCCGATGGCCGCGGTCGCCCTGGTCGGCGCCTGGGTCGCCACCCGCCTGCACGAGCGGCCGGCTGCCGCCGCGTAAATCAGCTGATCAGCCGCACGCAGCTCGTTACGCTACGCGCATGACCGAGCTGATCATCCGACTCTCCGCCGCCGAGTACGCGGAGCTCGCCGATCTCGCCGACGCCACGGGCTCCACGCCCGAGGAGCACGCTGCCGCGGCCGTACGGGACCGCCTGCGCCGGGAACGCGACCGGGTCGGCGAAACGGCGGCCCGACTGGCCGGGCGGCACGCCCCGCTCCTGAAGCGGCTCGGCGCATGAGCGACACCCTCCGTGACGACGCCCTCCGCGCCCCCGCCGTGCGCCACCTCACCCTCGCCGAGGTGCTCGACCTGGCCCGGCACGCCTGCCTGGCCCAGGACCAGCCCGTGGAGCTGCGCGCCCCCGGCCTGCTGGAGTCCGCCGTGCACCGGCCGCGGGCCCGCATGTTCGGCACGCCCGCGTACACGGACCCGTACGAGCAGGCCGCCGCGCTGCTCCACGGCATCGCGACGAACCACCCCCTGGTCGACGGGAACAAGCGCACCGCCTGGCTCGCGGCCGCGACCTTCCTCGCCGTCAACGGGGTCGACCTCGCCGACGCAGACCAGGACGCCGCGTACGACCTGGTCGTCGACGTGGCGTCCGGAACCGAGGCCGAGGTGCCGGTGATCGCCTCCCGGCTGCGGGAGTTGCGGCCGGTGTGACGCTCGCCGCACCGCCCGAGGTCAGGGGCCTGTCCCTCCGCGAGGGGCGGGCCGACCCCGGTAGGGTGGCCCGGTTGTCCTTCGATCGACCGCCGCCGAGAGCCCGAACCGGAGACCGTGACTACTACCGCCTCCCACCACCTCTCACCCGCCTTCCCCGGCCGTGCGCCGTGGGGTACCGCCAGCAAGCTGCGTGCCTGGCAGCAGGGCGCGCTGGACAAGTACATCCAGACCCAGCCGCGTGACTTCCTCGCCGTCGCCACCCCAGGCGCCGGCAAGACCACCTTCGCGCTGACCCTCGCCTCCTGGCTGCTGCACCACCACGTGGTGCAGCAGGTGACCGTGGTCGCGCCGACCGAGCACCTGAAGAAGCAGTGGGCGGAGGCCGCCGCCCGGATAGGCATCCGGCTCGACCCCGAGTACTCGGCGGGCCCGCTGAGCCGCGAGTACCACGGGGTCGCCGTCACCTACGCCGGCGTCGGCGTCCGCCCGATGCTGCACCGCAACCGCTGCGAGCAGCGCAAGACCCTCGTCATCCTCGACGAGATCCACCACGCCGGCGACTCCCGGTCCTGGGGCGACGCCTGCCTGGAGGCCTTCGACCCGGCGACCCGCCGCCTGGCCCTGACCGGTACGCCGTTCCGCTCCGACACCAACCCGATCCCCTTCGTCACGTACGAGGAGGGCAACGACGGGATCCGCCGCTCGTCCGCGGACTACACCTACGGCTACGGCAACGCGCTCGGCGACGGCGTCGTCCGGCCGGTGATCTTCCTCTCCTACAGCGGCAACATGCGCTGGCGCACCAAGGCGGGCGACGAGATCGCCGCCAAGCTCGGCGAGCCGATGACCAAGGACGCGATCAGCCAGGCCTGGCGGACCGCGCTCGACCCGCGCGGCGACTGGATGCCGAACGTGCTGCGCGCCGCCGACCAGCGCCTGACCGAGGTCCGCAAGGGCATCCCGGACGCGGGCGGGCTCGTCATCGCCTCCGACCAGGACTCGGCGCGCGCGTACGCCAAGCTGATCCGGGAGATCACGGGCAAGAAGGCGACCCTCGTGCTCTCCGACGACGCGGGCGCCTCGAAGCACATCGACACCTTCAGCGGGAACGACGACCGCTGGATGGTCGCGGTCCGCATGGTGTCCGAGGGCGTCGACGTCCCCCGCCTCGCGGTGGGCGTGTACGCGACGACCATCTCGACCCCGCTGTTCTTCGCGCAGGCCGTCGGCCGTTTCGTGCGTTCGCGCAGGCGCGGCGAGACCGCGTCCGTGTTCCTTCCGACCATCCCGTACCTGCTCGGCTTCGCCAACGAGATGGAGGTCGAGCGCGACCACGTCCTCGACCGGCCGAAGAAGGCGGGCGAGGACGACGACCCGTACGCCCAGTCCGAGAAGGAGATGGAGGAGGCCAACCGGCAGGAGGACGAGGACACCGGCGAGGACGAGCAGATGTCCTTCGAGGCGCTGGAGTCCGACGCCGTCTTCGACCGGGTGCTGTACGACGGCGCCGAGTTCGGCATGCAGGCGCACCCGGGCAGCGAGGAGGAGCAGGACTATCTCGGCATCCCGGGCCTGCTGGAGCCCGACCAGGTGCAGCTGCTGCTGCAGAAGCGGCAGTCGCGGCAGATCGCGCACAGCCGCCGCAAGCCGGACACCGAGGCCGACCTGCTGGAGCTGCCGGCCGAGCGCCGGCCGGTGGTCTCCCACAAGGAGCTGCTGGAGCTGCGCCGGTCGCTCAACACGATGGTGGGGGCGTACGTCCACCAGAGCGGCAAGCCGCACGGGGTGATCCACACCGAGCTGCGGCGGGTGTGCGGCGGGCCGCCGAGCGCGGAGGCGACCGCTGGGCAGCTGCGCGAGCGGATCAAGAAGGTCCAGGAGTGGGCCACCCGCATGCGGTGACGGCTGCGGCGCAGGAAACGTTTCGGGCGGGCCCGCGGTGTGGAGCATCGTACGGGCCCGCCCTGCTGCGGAATTGATGGTTCCGGTGGGTGGGGGCGACAGTCGCCGCCTCCGCCGGTGCTCGTGTGATGGCACAGGCGTACTGGGGCGCACGGGAGCGCGGATCGGCGCGTTCCGCGCTGCCGAAACGGCACAAATGGCCCGTCCGCGCCCGGATTCTGGACGAGGACTTCCGCTCAGCGGACCTGCTCGCTACTGTCCCCGCATCGAACGCCCCGTGGCAGCGCCGCCGCGGGAGCGCTAGCCGGTGCCATGGCCGCAACCGGCGGCCTCTCCGTGCGTGTCGCCGTGGGACCGGCGCCGCTCCACCCCGAGAGTCACCGCCGCTCACCACGAGGGAGAGGCTTCGTGACCGCGGAAACCTCACAGACTCTCGACCGAGGTCTCAGAGTCCTCAAGCTGCTCGCCGACACCGACCACGGTCTGACCGTCACCGAGCTCTCCAACCGTCTCGGCGTCAACCGCACCGTGGTCTACCGCCTGTTGGCCACCCTGGAGCAGCACGCCCTGGTCCGCCGCGACCTCGGCGGCCGGGCCCGTGTCGGGCTCGGCGTCCTGCGCCTGGGCCGACAGGTGCACCCGCTGGTGCGCGAGGCGGCCCTGCCGGCGCTGCGTTCCCTCGCCGAGGACATAGGGGCCACCGCGCACCTGACCCTCGTCGACGGCACGGAGGCGCTGGCCGTGGCCGTCGTCGAGCCCACCTGGACCGACTACCACGTGGCCTACCGGGCCGGGTTCCGCCACCCGCTGGACCGCGGGGCCGCCGGGCGGGCCATCCTGGCCGCCCGCCAGGGCACCCTCATCGAGCCCGGGTACACGCTGACCCACGGCGAGCTCGAAGCCGGTGCCAGCGGCGCCGCCGCCCCGCTCGTCGGGATCAGCGGGCTGGAGGGCAGCGTCGGCGTGGTCATGCTGTCCGACGCAGTGCCCGAGCGGATCGGGCCGCGGGTGGTGGACGCCGCCCGCGAGGTCGCCGACGCCCTGCGCTGACCCGCGCCGCAGGCCCCGTACGGCGCCACCCGCAGGCCCCGTACGGCGCCACCCGCAGGCCCCGTACGGCGCCACCCGCCGGCTCGTACGGCGCCCGGCGCCGACCGCGTACGACGCCCCGTGCGGCCGCGTCCCGGCTGCCGGGGCGCGGCCGTGCCCGGGCCGCCCGATAGATTGGCCGCGTGCTCTCTCGCCTCTCACGTCTGTCGCGTCCCGCCGCCCTGGCCGTCTGCGCCGTGCCCGTGCTCGGCCTGTTCGCCGTGGCGGCCCTCGCACCGCTGCCCTTCGTGATCGCCCAGCCCGGGCTCACGGCGGACGTGCTCGGGGCGCACGAGGGCAAGCCGGTCATCGTCATCACCGGCGCCCCGGCCCGGGAGACCAAGGGCCAGCTCCGCATGACCACGATCGAGGCCACCGGGCCGTCGACGACCGTGCGCCTGCCCGAGCTCCTCGACGACTGGTTCGACAGCAGCCGCTCGGTCATGCCGAAGGAAGCCGTCTACCCCTCCGGCGGCAGCGACGAGGAGATCGAGAAGCACAACCTGGAGCAGATGACCGCATCGCAGGAGGACGCGACCAGGGCCGCCCTCGGTTTCCTGAAGAAGGACCCCAAGAAGGTCAAGGTGGACCTCAACCTCGCCGACGTCGGCGGCCCCAGCGCCGGCCTGCTGTTCTCCCTCGGCATCGTCGACAAGCTCGACGGCGACGGCAGCGGCGGCGACCTCACCGGCGGCCGCACCGTCGCCGGTACCGGCACCATCACCGCGGAGGGCAAGGTCGGCGCCGTCGGCGGTGTGGCCCTGAAGACGCAGGCCGCCCACCGCGACGGGGCGAGCGTGTTCCTCGTCCCGGCGGCGGAGTGCTCGGACGCGACCTCCGAGCTGCCCGAGGGCCTCCAGCTGATCCCCGTCAGCTCCTTGTCGGACGCGGTGAACGCGCTGCGCGCGCTGAACCGGGGAGAGCCGGCCCCGTCCTGCTGACCGGCTCCCGCTCCATCGACCGCCAGGACGGGAAGACCAGCGGGGCGAGCGTCGTGAGCAGGTAGACCCCGCCGAACGCGAGCAGCGCCCGGACCGGCCCGAAACCGTCGACGAGCAGGCCCGCCGCGAGCCCGCCCAGCGGCATGGTCAGCTCGCAGCCGGCGGTGGTCACGCCCGCGACCCGGCTGCGCAGCGCGTCGGGGACCTTCTCGTAGATCATGGTGGTCAGGATCGGGTTGAGCACGCCCGCGCCCAGCCCGGACAGCGCCATCGTCACCGCGAGCGGCAGGGTGGTGTCGGTGAGGGCGGCGACGACGTAGCGGGGCGCCCCGCAGAGCAGGAAGGCGGCCGCGAACACCGCCCGGCGCGGGAACCTCTCCCCCCACGCCCCGTACAGCAGGGCGCCGAGCAGTGCGAAGCCGCCGAAGAGGGCGACGAGCAGGCCGAGCGCGGCCGCCCCGCCGAGGGCCTCGCGGCCGTGGACGGGCAGCAGCACCGAGGACCAGCCCTGGTCCAGGCCGTTGGTCATCATCACCATCGCGGTGACGCCCAGCAGCAGCCGCGAGCCGGCCAGGAAGGCCCAGCCCTCGGCCAGTTCGGCCCGGTAGCGGGCGAACGAGGCCTTCTCCGGACGCGGTTGCGGCTCGGCCGCCGGGACGCCCCGGAGGAACACGGCGACCAGCAGGGCGGAGACCGCGAAGCTGGCCGCGTCCACCAGCAGGGCGGCCTCGGCGCCGACCACCGCGATGAGGACGCCGGCCACCGCGGCCCCGATCATCCTGGCGCCGCGGAAGACCGCGTCGTACAGGCTCGCGGCCCGGGCCACCGTGGTGCCGGCGTGCTCGGCGAGGTCGGGCAGCAGGACGTGGCGGGCGGTCAGGCCCGGGGTGTGCACGAGGCCTCCGACCGCCATCAGCGCGCACAGCATCCAGAACTCCAGCAGGCCCGCGTAGTGCAGCAGAGGGATCGCGCCGACCGCCAGTGCGCAGACCGCGTCGGACGCCGCGGACACCCGGCGCCGGCCGACCCGGTCGATGACCGGGCCTCCGACGAGGGCCGCGACGACGACGGGCAGGGTGGCGCAGAAGGCGACGACCCCGGCCCGGCCGGCGCTGCCGGTGGTCTGCAGCACGAACCACGGGACACCGATGAGGGTGAGGGAACTCCCCGCCGTGGAGATGGTGTTGGCGGCGAGGACGGCGGCGAAGGGGCGGCGGCTCATCCGGCGGCCCGGACCCGGCCGTGGCCGTGGCCGGGCTGGAGCAGCCGGTTCCCGGCGCGGACCAGGCTCTCGCCGAGCCGGTTGCGCAGGGCGTCGGCCGTGGTGCGCCGGGGGTCGGCGGCCTCGGCGGCCAGGTGCCCGGCGGCGGCCTCGGCGGCCAGCTCGGCGGTACGGGCGGCGTGGGCCGGGAGCGCGGTGCCGGCCTGCACGTCGGCAGGGGTGAAGGCGTGCATGGCAGGACTCCTTCTGCGTGAGGAAAGGCGGTGGAGGGCATGGCTGACCGGCGCGCCACCCGTCGTGGAGGGTGCGCGGGGCTCGGTGCGCCGTGCGGGGAGTGCTGCGTGCTGTGGGCTGAGTGCTGTGGGGCGCGGGCTGCGGGCTGCGTGCTGTGGGTCGCGCTGTCGTGCGGGCCGGGCCCGGTGGTTACTCGCCGGCGCCGGTCTTGCGCGGGAAGGCGTGGGTGTGGAAGCGCACCGTCTCGGACGTCTCGTCCTGGGGCGCGTCGCGGTAGCTGTTGATCAGATCGTGGACGCGGTGGATGAGTTCGCGGCTCTGCTCGGGGGTCAGGCGGAGGCTGAAGTCGCTGATGTCCGAGCTCCGCCGCCACTCCTGGGACCAGGCGTGGGCGTTGCCGAGCCAGGTGCTCATCTCCTGCGTGTGGATCGTCGCGATCTCGTGCAGGAAGAGGTCGGCGGCGCCGCGGGTGGCCGGGTCCTCCGCGTAGACGAGCTGCTCGTCGAAGACCGTGCCGTCGTGGACGGCCTTCCACCAGCGCTCGCGGCCCTTGCCGTGCCCGGGGGCGTCCTCGACGAAGCCGTGGGCGGCGAGCTGGCGCAGGTGGTAGCTGGTGGCGCCGCTGGACTCGCCGAGCCGCTCCGCGAGCTGCGAGGCGGTGGCCGGCCCGTCCTGGCGCAGGGCGCCCAGCAGGCGGATGCGCAGGGGATGGGCGAGGCCCCGCAGGGAGCGGGCGTCGAGGGTGCGGGTCTGGAGTTCCGGGGCTTCCGGCTTCTCGGGCATGCTGCAACCCTAAGGCTGCAAAGAAACCTGTGCAAGGGTTTCTTTGCAACGCTTTCTTTGGAACTCCGCCCTCCGGATCCGGGCTCCGGCTCAGCCCTCCTGCGCCGCCTGCTCCACGAGCGGGATCACCCGCAGCGGCACCGGGTTCTCCATCACGATCGCCGTCGACGCCCGCACGATCCCGTCGAACCCGACGACCCGGTCGATCACCCGCTGCAGATCGGCGTTGGAGCGCGCCACCAGCCGGCACAGCATGTCCCCGTGCCCCGTCGTCGTGTGCAGCTCCAGCACCTCCGGTACGCCGCTCAGGTGCGACCGCACGTCGGCGCCCTGGCCCTGCTTGATCTCCAGCGTGGCGAACGCGGTCACCGGGTAGCCGAGGGCGGCCGGGTCCACCTGTGGCCCGAAACCGCGGATCACCCCGTTCGACTGGAGCCGGTCCAGCCGGGCCTGTGCGGTGCCGCGCGCCACCCCGAGCCGGCGCGAGGCCTCCAGGATGCCGATCCGCGGTTCGCGGTCGAGCAGGACGATGAGGCGACCGTCGAGTTCATCGATTCCCATAGCGCTGCCTCCAGGCGACTCAGTGGTGGTCATCCTGCACAGATGTTTCAACAATGTTGCGGCCAGGCTGGGCACTTTGTACAGCAGAACAGGAAACTATTGCGCAGCTTGTGGATCGGCGGGACTCTGCGCTCATGACTGAGTCTCTGGCGAATCTCGAAACCACCCCCCACACCGCGCGTGAGGCCGACCCCTTCCCGGTGAAGGGCATGGACGCGGTCGTCTTCGCCGTCGGCAACGCCAAGCAGGCCGCGCACTACTACTCGACTGCGTTCGGCATGAAGCTGGTGGCCTACTCCGGCCCGGAGAACGGCGTCCGCGAGACGGCGAGCTACGTCCTGACCAACGGCTCCGCCCGCTTCGTCATGACCTCGGTCATCAAGGCGAGCACGGACCACGGCCGCTTCCTCGCCGAGCACGTCGCCGAGCACGGCGACGGCGTCATCGACCTCGCCATCGAGGTCCCGGACGTCCGCGCCGCTTACGCGTACGCCGTCGAGCAGGGCGCGCGCGGCCTCGACGAGCCGTACGAGATCTCCGACGAGCACGGCACGGTCGTCCTCGCCGCGATCGCGACCTACGGCCAGACCCGCCACACCCTGGTCGAGCGCAAGGACTACACCGGCCCCTACCTGCCGGGCTACGTCGCCGTCGGCCCGATGGTCGAGCCGCCGGCCAAGCGCACCTTCCAGGCCATCGACCACTGCGTCGGCAACGTCGAGCTCGGCCGCATGGACGAGTGGGTCGGGTTCTACAACAAGGTCATGGGCTTCACGAACATGAAGGAGTTCGTGGGCGACGACATCGCGACCGAGTACTCGGCGCTGATGTCGAAGGTCGTCGCGGACGGCACCCTCAAGGTGAAGTTCCCGATCAACGAGCCGGCGATCGCGAAGAAGAAGTCGCAGATCGACGAGTACCTGGAGTTCTACGGCGGCGCCGGCGTCCAGCACATCGCGCTCGCCTCGAACGACATCGTCGCGACCGTCCGGTCGATGCGGGCGGCGGGCGTGCAGTTCCTCGACACCCCGGACTCGTACTACGACACCCTCGGCGAGTGGGTCGGCGAGACCCGCGTGCCGATCGACACCCTGCGCGAGCTGAAGATCCTCGCCGACCGCGACGAGGACGGCTACCTGCTCCAGATCTTCACCAAGCCGGTGCAGGACCGCCCGACCGTCTTCTTCGAGATCATCGAGCGCCACGGCTCTATGGGCTTCGGCAAGGGCAACTTCAAGGCCCTGTTCGAGGCGATCGAGCGCGAGCAGGAGAAGCGCGGCAACCTCTAGGACCGCCAGGAGCCACGAGCCCGGCCCTGGCGCCGGCCCCGGCCCGGCACCGGCTTCGGCTCCGCCCCGGAACCGACGGCAGCAGGCCCCCCGCCCCACGGCAGGGGGCCTGCCCCGTGCCCGGGACCGGATCAGCGCGCCGTCGGGCCGTTCGGCTTCGGCCGGGCGGGCCCGTGCCCGTGCCCGGGCCCGTGCTCGCGATCGGGCCCGTGCTCGCGATCGGGCTCGTGCTCCGGCTCGGGCCCTTCATCGTGCTCGTGCTCTGGCTGAGGCTCGGGGTCGTGCTCGGGCTCGGGCTCAGACTCGTGCTCGGGATCGGGGTCCGGCTGTGCCGGCCCGCGTTTCGCCGGCCCGGGCTCGGCGGGCTCCGCCGTCCTCGCGGGCTTGGCGGGCTCCGCGGGCCGGGCGGGCTCCCCGGTCCTGGCCGGCTTCGGTCCCGCCGGCCCCCGCTTCTCCGCCGGGCCGCTCGGCTTCGCCGACGCCGACGCCGACGGCTTCGGCAGCTCCGGCAGCACCCACGGTGCGGTCGGCTGCAGGTTCTCCGGCCCGCCCGGTGGCGGGTCCCCGATCGCCGCCAGCGCCCCCGCCGCCAGCGGCCCCCGTACCGGCGAGAACCGCGGGTTCGTCCGCACCGCCTCCTGGAAGTGCCGGCGCGCCGACGCGTCGTCGCCCAGCCCCTGCTCGATCACCCCCCGGTGGTAGGCGAAGTCCGCGCTCCGCAGCCCCCGGTCCGCCGCCTTCCGCGCGTACCCCAACGCCGCCGCGTCATCGCCCAGCCGGTGCAGCGCCCACCCCAGCGCATCGGCCACCTGCACGTTCTTGTGCCGCGCCCACTCCGCCGTCAGCCGCCGCACCGCCGCACCCGGATCCCCGTGGTCCGCCTCGAACAGGCCCAGCACCACGGAGTCGTTCACCCCGCCCCGCCCGGCTGCCGCGCGCACCCCGCCCGGCCCGCCCGCTTTCCCCCCACCCGCGGCAGCCGCCGCCCGCAGCAGGTCGAACGGCGCCTTCGCCTCGTCCCCGCGCCCCAGCGACTCCAGCAGCTCGCCCAGCTCCAGCGCCAGCCGCGGCGACTGCGCCCGCCCCAGCGCCAGCCGGTAGTCCCGTACCGCCTCCCCACCGCGCCCCAGCCCCGCCAGCGCGCGCGCCCGGCCGCCCAGCGCGTCCGCCTGCGCCGGATCCGCCCGCAGCGCCCCCTCGTACTGGCGCATCGCCTCCGCCGGCTCGCCCCGCTCCCACAACAGCTCCCCGCGCCGGTACAGCACGTACGCCTTCTCGACCGGGGACTTCGCCGCCCCCGCCGCACGCTCCAGCGCCACTGCCGCGTCCTCGCGCCAGCCCCGGTCCCGGTACACCTGCGAGGCCTTCAGGTGCGCCGCCAGCCCCGGCCGGACCTCGAGCAGCCGCTCCATCGCCTTGTCGGCCGCCGGGTAGTCGCCCAGCCCCGAGTACGCGTCCACGAGCACCGGGTACGCCGTCCACTGCTTCGGCGCCTGTGCCCGTACGAGCTCGCCCCACTTGCGCCCGGTCCCGTAGTCCCCGCGGGCGTTGGCCAGTGCGCCCATGCCCGTCATCGCGTCGAAGTTGCCCTTCTCCGCCGGGCGGAGCTCCAGCGACCGCTTCAGCGCCCGCTCCGACTTCGGGTACCAGACCGGGTCCGCGGTGCGCCGGGCCTGCTCCAGGTACGCCGAGCCCAGCACCGCCCACGCCGCCCCGTCCCGCGGGTGCTCCGCGACCCACTTCTCCCGGTCCGCGATCAGCGCAGACAGGTCCACCACCGCCGCCGGCGCCCCCGTCCCGACCGCCGACGCGGCCCGCTCCATCGGCCCCGGGGGGCGGGCGTCGTCGCCCGCGCGGGCCGGCCGGATCACCAGCGCCCCGACGATCAGGACCACCGCGACCGCGGCCGCCACGAGCGTCTTGCGGCCGGTGAACGTCACGGGCGGCGCAGCCTCCTGCGCTTCCTTGTCGATACGGTCCATGCGATCACTGTGCGTCAATATGAATGGGCCGCCGCAGTGTCCGAACCCCGCCGCGGCCGTGTTCACACCGATGGCCCCCGGTGCCACGCTGGGCCCATGGAACCCAAGGACGACGAGCTCACCGCACGGCTGCGCACGCGCCTCCTCGAAGGCCTCCCCGCCGAGGCCCTCCTCACCGACCCGGACGTGACCGCCGCCTACGCCACCGACATGGCGAACTTCTGCCCCGCCGGCACCCCTGCGGCCGTGGTCCTGCCCCGCACCGCGGAGCAGGTGCAGCACGTCCTGCGCACCGCAACCGCCCTACGCGTCCCGGTCGTCCCCCAGGGCGCCCGCACCGGCCTGTCCGGCGCCGCCAACGCCACCGACGGCTGCATCCTGCTCTCCCTGGTCCGGATGGACCGCATCCTCGAAATCAACACCGTCGACCGGACCGCCGTCGTCGAACCGGGCGTCGTCAACGCCGTGCTGTCGCGGGCCGTCGCCGAACAGGGCCTGTACTACCCGCCCGACCCCTCCAGCTGGGAACAGTGCACCATCGGCGGCAACATCGGCACCGGCTCCGGTGGCCTGTGCTGCGTCAAGTACGGGGTCACCGCCGAATACGTGCTCGGCCTCGACGTCGTCCTCGCCGACGGCCGGCTGCTGCGCACCGGCCGACGCACCGCCAAGGGCGTCGCCGGCTATGACCTCACCCGGCTCTTCGTCGGCTCCGAAGGCAGCCTCGGCGTCGTCGTCCGGGCCGTCCTCGCCCTGCGCCCGGCCCCGCCCCGACAGCTCGCGCTGGCCGCCGAGTTCCCCTCCGCCGCGGCCGCCTGCGCCGCCGTCTGCGCCGTCATGGAGGCCGGGCTGACGCCCTCGCTGCTGGAGCTGATGGACCGTACGACCGTACGGGCCGTCAACGCCCTCGGACGGATGGGCCTGCCCGAGACCACCGAGGCCCTGCTGCTCGCCGCGTTCGACACCCCGCACGCGTCCGACGACCTCGCGGCCGTCGCCCGCCTGTGCACGGCCGCCGGCGCCACGGCCGTCGTACCCGCCGAGGACGAGGCGGAGTCGGAACTGCTGCTCAAGGCCCGCCGGATGGCGCTCACCGCGCTGGACGCGCTGCGCCCGGCCACGATGATCGACGACGTCTGCGTACCCCGCTCGCGGCTGGCCGAGATGCTCGACGGTACCGCCCGCATCGCCCGCGCCCACGACCTCGTCATCGGGGTCTGTGCGCACGCCGGCGACGGCAACACCCACCCCGTGGTCTGCTTCGACCCCGCGGACGAGGAAGAGACGGACCGGGCCCGCGCCTCCTTCGACGAGATCATGGACCTCGGGCTGGGCCTGGGCGGGACCATCACCGGAGAACACGGGGTCGGCGTCCTGAAGAAGGAGTGGCTCGCCCGCGAACTGGGACCCGTGGGCCTGGAGGTGCAACGCGCGGTCAAGCAGGCCTTCGACCCCCTGGGCCTGCTCAACCCCGGCAAGCTCTTCTGACCGCTGCCGCTCCCGCTCCCGCTCACGGGGCCCCGGACCCGGACCCGGACCCGGACCGTTACCCGGCCCCAGGCCCGGCCCCCGACGGCCCCGTACGCGGCCGCGTCCGCCCCGCATCACAGGTCACCGTCCGCGACCTCGTCCGACGGCCACGCATCGCGCATCCACAGGTCGTCGGCCGGGGTCGGGGCGAGCAACTCGGCCAGCGCCGCGTCCAGACCCAGCAGGTCCGCCTCGGTGCCCGGCGGGACCACCCGCAGCGTGCGCTCCAGCCACGCCGACACCGAGGCCGCCGGGACCTCCAGCAGGGCGTCCCCGTCGGGGGAGGTGAGCGCCAGGCACAGCACCGACCGGTCCTCCAGCCCGGCCGGCCAGATCCGGACGTCCCCGTACCCGCAGGGGCGGAACACCCCCTCGACCAGCAACTCGCGGGCGAAGGTCCAGTTGACCGGGGTGCAGGAGCCGGTGTGGAAGGTGACGTGGACGGCGTACGGGTCGTCCACGAGGTAGACCAGTCGCGCGGGGACCGGGACGCTGCGCTCGGGGGACAGGACCAGCCTGACTTCCAGCTCGCGCTCGACGACGGGGTGGTGGTGCATGGCGGCCTCGCTTCGGTTCGGTGCGCGGGGCCGGGTCGTCGGCCCCACACCCGCAGAGAGCGCCGGTGCGCCCGGCTATGACGCGACTTCGCGCACCGGATCGCACTATGGCGTGAATCTTTCGGTGGCCGAAAACAACCCTACGGAGGGATGTTCGCCCGAAGGCTTGGATTCTCCCGTTACCGGACCTCCCGGGGGGCGGTTCTTGGCTATGGTCCTTCCCTTGCACAAGCCTCAAGCCCACGATCGGAGTTGGGGACATGACGGCCTCCCCTGGTGACGGAGAGCACGCGGCCCGCGAGGGCTACTACCCCGATCCGTCCATCCCCGGCTACGTCCGGTACTGGAACGGCCTGTCCTGGGTGCCGGGCACGAGCCGGCCCGCCACGCCCGCCGACCGGCTCGGTCCGGCGCTGCCGGACGAGACCTCCGTGACCGAGGCCCTGCCCGATCCCGATCGCGATCCCGATCTCGAACCCGATCCCGAACCCGAACGGGCGCCTGATCCGGCGCCGTCGACGCCGGTGCCGACGGCGCGCGCCGACTCCTGGCAGGCCGACCCCCTGCGCCAGTCCGGCTTCGGCGGGCCGTACGACCGCCGGGTGTCATGGGGCGGCGGCGACCCCGCCGGGCGGCCCGAGCCGGAACCGGCCGCGGGGCACGCCCCCGCCCGGCCCGCGGGCGCGGCTCCGGGCCGCGGCCCCCACCCGGAGCCGGAGCCGACCGTCCGCAGAGCCACGGGCGGGGCGCACGGCACGGCAGGCGGCAGCGACAGCGGCCCCGGCGACGGCCCGGGCAGGGGCCCGGAGGGGTACGCGGACCGCCGCCCGGACGGGGCGACGGAGCGCGGGCCGGGCGTCTCCTTCGCCCGTACCCCCGCCGCGTCCGGTACCGCGGCGGCGGCCGCGGCCGCCGAGCGGTACCCCGCCCAGGGCGTGGGCATCCTGTCGGCCCGCTCCCCGGCCGCCGCAGCTGCCGCCGCGGCCGTGCAGTCGGTCCCGGTCACGGCGTGGCCCACCGTCCCCGGGAGCGGCGCCGACTCCGGGATGACCTCCTCGTGGCCCCAGGCGACGGAGCGCCGCACCCCGGCCGCCTCCGCCGCCCCTACCGCCCCTGCCGCCCCGGCCGCGCCCCCCGCCCCGCGCCCGGAGCCGCAGCCCGGCTCCCGGCCGTCCCGCGCGGCGGCCCCGGCGCGCGGAGCCGACACGTTCCCCGCGACCACCGAAGCCCCCGCCGCGCTCGTGCACCCCGCCGCTGCCGTGCCTCCCGCGTCGCCCACGCCCCGTACGTCCGCCGAGCCCCCCGTGTCCCCGGCCGGCCGCGGCTTCCCCGCCGACCGGACCCCGCCGGCAGCCGCGCCCGCGCAGCCGCCCCGCACCGTGCGCGAGGCCTCCGCCACCGCAGTCCCCGCCGCCTCCCCGACCGCCCCGGCTCCGGCGCGGACCACCGACCGGGCCGTCTTCGAGCAGATGGCGGAGCGGGCCGTGCGCCCCTGCGGGCTGCCGCGCCGGTTCCTGGCCCGCGCCCTGGACACCCTGGTGCTCGGCGCCGTCGCCGCGGCCGTCGCCCTGCCCCTCGTACCGGCGGCCGAGGCACACCTCCAGTCCAAGGTGGACGCGGCCCGGGGCAGCGGCAGGGCCACCACCGTCTGGCTGTTCGACGCGACCATCGCCGGGTACGCGGGCCTGGTCCTGGGCGCCCTCGTGGTGTTCGGACTGCTCTACGAGGTGCTGCCGACCGCCCGTTGGGGCCGGACCGCCGGCAAGAAGCTGCTCGGCGTCCGCGTCCTGTCCGCCGCCACGTACCGCCCGCCCGGCTTCGGTGCGGCCCTGTCCCGCTGGCTGGTCGGGGCGTTCCTCGGGCCCGTGGGCGGGCTGTGGTGCCTCGCGGACCGACCCCGCCTCAGGGCCGCGCACGACAGGGCCGCCGGGACCTACGTGGCCCGCTGACCACCCCTCAGGAGGCGGGCCGGGAGCGGTCTCCCCCGATCGGACTCCGCCGCGTTGCGGGGCCCCCGGGGCCGGGTTCGACTCGGGGCATGAGCACCGACCAGCCGCCGCCGGAGCAGCCACCCGGGGACGACCCCTTCCGCAAGAAACCCGAGGGCCCGCCCCCGGCGAACGGAACGCCCCCGGGCGGAACGCCTCCCGGCGGGACGCCACCCCCGGGCGGGACGCCGCCCCCGGCTGGCCCTCCGGCCGGCCCTCCGGGAGGCCCGCCGCCCCCCGGCGGCCCGCCCCCCGGTGGTCCGTACGACGGCGGCCCGGGCGGCGGTCACCCGCCCCCGCCGCCCCCGTACGGCGGCGACCCCTTCGGTTCGGGAGCCGGCGGCGGCTACGGCATGCCCGACCCGCTCGCCGGCATGCCCCCGCTCGCCGACTTCGGCAAGCGGCTCGCGGCCCGGGCCATCGACGTCGTCATCGTGTTCATCCCGCTGTTCCTCATCCAACTGGCTTTCGGCACGAACCGGTACGCGGTCCAGACCGACAAGGGCGAGGACGTCAGCGAGGTCTTCACCAAGTCGTACAGCGGCACCGGCCTGGCCATGACCCTGCTCTCGATCGTGGCGTTCGTCGGTTACGACTGGTGGTTCACCAGGAAGGACGGCCGGACCGTCGGCAAGAGGGCGCTGGGGCTGCGCGTGGCGATGCTCAACGACGGCAGCGTCCCGCAGTCCGGCCCGGCCCTGGCCCGTGCCGCGGTGCTGTGGCTGCCCACGCTCATCTGCTGTTTCTGCCTGTGGCCGCTGGCGCTGATCGTGTCGATGCTCGTGGACAAGCCGTACCGGCAGGCCCTGCACGACAAGGTCGGCAAGACGGTGGTGGTGACCGCCTAGCTCAGCGGTGCACGGGCTGTGCGGGCTGTGCGAATCGTGCCGGTCGTACGGGTCGTTCGGCGGCGGCCGTCCGGGGTTCCGGCACCCGGGCGGCCGCCGCCGTGTCCTCGTCGGCGCCCTCGGGCGCCGGAAGGGGCGTGACTTCGGTAACAGTGGCGGCTCCCGGTCGGCCTCCGGCGGCGGATCCGGCGCCGGCCGCGTGCCGGCCCCGGCCGCGGGGCGCGGCGGCGGTGAGTGCGACGAGCAGGCCGAGGGCGAGGCCGGCGGTGGTGATGACCGCGACACCCGATCCGGAGCTGGTCTGCGAGAGCAGCAGCATGGCGATCGTCGAGGCGACGACGGCGGCGGACCCGTAGAGGAACTGGGCGGCAGTCGGGCGCGGCATGGCGGTTTCCGTCCTCAAGGCGGGTGGGGGGAGTCTGCTCAACTGGGTCGCGCGTCAAGCGACTCTACGTCCCGGGCATGCCCGGACGGAACGGGCCGTAAGCGTGACCTGACCCACGGTGCCCGGTGCACGGGGGGCGCACGGGGGTACGCCCCGTCCCGCATCGTGGGCAGGACGCGTCCTTCGTCCCGTATGACTGCGTAACGTCCGGATAGCGGAACTCCCCCACCGCATAGTGCAGTTGTAAGGAAGAAGTCAAGGTCTGTCTTTTCTTTAGACTCTCCGGTCAAATGTCGTCACTTGAGACGCGCGCCGCGCGGAACCCCCCACTCCTACGGAGACGTTCCGACCTGTGTCGCGGCCGCGGGAGGGGAACGACATCAAGTGACCAGCAATTCCTACCGCCGGCGCGCCCTGCGTGCGGCGGCCATCGGCGTGACCCTGGCCGCGACCACGGCCTCCGGCGCCTTCCTCACCACCGCCCAGGCCGTCGACGCGCCGTCGACCGCGCCCGCCGCGAACCGCCAGGACCCGACCGCTCCCGCGAAGGAGCAGGTCCAGCACAACCTGAAGGGCCCGTTCAGCGACCAGCAGGCCCAGGCCCGTGAAGCTGCCCTCGACCAGGTGCTGAGCGGCAAGAAGACCGTCGAGCAGCGGGGCGCCTCCAAGGTCGTCAAGCTCGACGACAAGAAGTACGTCGAGCTCGGCCGCGAGAAGACCGACAAGATCTTCACGATCCTCGTCGAGTTCGGCGACCAGGTCGACAACACGACCATGTTCGACCCGGACGGCCCCGACGGCCCCAAGCCGGCGGTCCCGAAGTTCGGCGGCACCCCCGGTCCGCTGCACAACACGATCGCCCAGCCCGACCGTGCGAACAACAACAGCACGGCCTGGCGCAAGGACTTCAGCCGGCAGTACTTCCAGGACCTGTACTTCGGTACCGGCAACGGCAAGGAGTCGCTGAAGACCTACTACGAGAAGACCTCCTCGGGTCGCTACTCGGTCGACGGCGAGGTCGCCGACTGGGTCAAGATCCCGTACAACGAGGCCCGTTACGGCTCGAACTACTGCGGCCAGAGCAACTGCGCCAACGTGTGGGACACCGTCCGCGACGGCGTCAACGCGTGGGTCGACGGCCAGAAGAAGGCCGGCAAGTCCGACGCCGACATCAAGGCCACGCTGGCGCAGTACGACCAGTGGGACCGCAACGACTTCGACGGCGACGGCAACTTCAACGAGCCCGACGGCTACATCGACCACTTCCAGATCGTCCACGCGGGCGAGGACGAGTCGGCCGGCGGCGGTGTCCAGGGCAAGGACGCGCTGTGGGCGCACCGTTGGTACGCCTACGGCACCGACAACGGTAAGACCGGCCCGGCCAACAACAAGGCCGGCGGTACCCAGATCGGCAACACCGGCATCTGGGTCGGCGACTACACGATGCAGCCGGAGAACGGCGGCCTCGGCGTCTTCGCGCACGAGTACGGCCACGACCTCGGTCTGCCGGACCTCTACGACACCTCCGGTGGCGGCGAGAACTCGGTCGGTTTCTGGTCCCTGATGTCGGCCGGCTCCTGGCTCGGCGAGGGCAAGGACTCCATAGGTGACATGCCGGGCGACATGACCGCCTGGGACAAGCTCCAGCTGGGCTGGCTGAACTACGACACGGCCAAGGCCGCGACGAAGTCCACCCACAAGCTCGGTGTCTCGGAGTACAACACCAAGGACAAGCAGGCGCTGGTCGTCGAGCTGCCGAAGAAGCAGGTCAAGACCGACATCGTCGCTCCCGCCGAGGGTTCCTCGCAGTGGTGGAGCAACATGGGTGACGACCTCAAGAACACCCTCACCCGCTCGGTCGACCTGACCGGCAAGTCCTCCGCGGCCCTTTCCCTCAAGGGCTGGTGGGACATCGAGAAGGACTACGACTACCTCTACACCGAGGTGTCCACCGACGGCGGCGCCACCTGGACCGTCCTGAACGGCACCGCCAACGGCAAGGCCATCCCGGCCGACGCCGCGGGCAACGCCGGTCTCACCGACGCCTCCGGCGGCTGGCAGGACCTGAAGTTCCCGCTCGACGCCTACGCCGGCAAGAAGATCGACCTCCGCTTCCGTTACCAGACGGACGGCGGCGCGGGCGGCAAGGGCTTCACCGCCGACGCCCTCGCGATCACCGCGGACGGCCAGAGCCTGTTCACCGACGGCGCCGAGAACGGCGACAACGGCTGGACCGCCAAGGGCTTCTCCCGCCAGGGCTCCGGCTTCACCAAGGAGTACCCGCAGTACTACATCGCGGAGAACCGCCGCTACGTCTCGTACGACTCCACCCTCAAGGTGGGCCCGTACAACTTCGGCTGGGCCAACACCCGCCCGAACTGGGTCGAGCACTACCCGTACCAGGACGGCCTGCTGATCTGGCTGTGGGACAAGTCCCAGAAGGACAACAACACCAGCCAGCACCCGGGCCAGGGTCTGATCCTGCCGATCGACGCCAACGCCAAGCCGATGAAGTGGTCGGACGGCACCCTGCTGCGCAACAAGATCCAGCCGTACGACGCCACCTTCAGCGCGTACTCGACGGACGCCTTCACCCTGCACAACAAGGGTGAGTCGCTCTTCCTGAAGCCGAAGCCCGCGAACCTGGTCTTCGACGACCACAAGGGCAAGTACTACTACGACGAGAACCCGACCGGCTCGGTGAAGGTGACTGACACCAACACCAAGATCAAGATCGCGAAGGAGACCTACGACGGCCTCCAGATGACGATCGAGGTCGGCCCCGCCACCAAGTGATCGGGTAAAACCGCAGGTCACAGCATGATCGGCCGTCGCCCCCTAGCGGGCGGCGGCCGATCGCGTTTAGATGCGGATGCGACCGGTGTTATTGACATCCAGCTGACGGGGGAGACGTACAGCATGCCTGCAGGAGGTTTCACCAGGCTCCCGAACGGGAGCGTCGTCGTTGCGCTGACCCTGCCCAGACCGGCGGGGAGCAGCGACTCCGGGCCCGTACGGGTCCTGGTGCTCGCCGCGAACCGGGCCCGCGCCCTGACCAGGCTGCGGAACCTCGGGCTGCGCGCGGTGTACCTGCGCGGCAACACCGAGCCACCGACCCCGGACGAGGTCACGGCCGTCCTGCACCACCCGGACGGCCTGCTGTGGCGGGCCGTCCCGGACGAGGCGGGCGAGCTCTGGCACCCGATACGGGCCCTGCTGCGCGGCGCCTGAGCGGCTCCGCCGGCATTCCGCGCCGGCGCGGAATGCCGGCGGGCGGAAGCGCCGGGGCGGGCGGGAGCACCAGCGTGGGCGGGAGCGCCGGGGCGGGCCCTCAGGCGGCCCGGACGACCGGGGTGCCGACGAGGTCCACCCCGGCGGCCCGGAGCTCGTCCAGGGCCCGCTCCGTGGTGTGCGGGGCCACGCCAGCGGTGAGGTCGAGCAGGACGCGGGTGCGCAGGCCCGCGCGGGCGGCGTCCAGGGCCGTGGCCCGCACGCAGTGGTCGGTGGCGATGCCGACGACGTCGACCTCGGTGACGTGCCGCTCGCGCAGCCAGTCGGCGAGCGGGGTGCCGTTCTCGTCGGCGCCCTCGAAGCCGCTGTACGCGGCCTCGTACGCGCCCTTGTCGAACACGGCGGCCACGGCCCCGGAGGCGACGGCGGGCGCGAAGTTCGGGTGGAACCCGACGCCCTCGGTGCCGGCCACGCAGTGGGCCGGCCAGGTGGTCTCGTAGTCGGGGTCGGCCGGCGGCCGGGCGAAGTGGGGGCCCGGGTCGACATGGTGGTCGCGGGTGGCGACGACGTGCCGGTAGCCGCCGGCGGTGGACTGCCCGATGAGCTCGGTGATGGCGGCGGCGACGTCGGCCCCGCCGGCGACCGCGAGGCTGCCGCCTTCGCAGAAGTCGTTCTGTACGTCGACGACGATCAGTGCGCGGTGCATGTCGCGTGCCCTTCGGCTTGTCTTGTGGTGTGCGTGTGGTGTGGTGCGGTGCGGTGCGGTGTCCGGCGGCGGGCCCTGCGTGGGGCCTCTTCCCCCACCCCGCCCCTTCCCGAAACCGTGGACTCCGCCCCCGGGACCCCCGGCGCCTCGAACGCCGGCGACCTGGAGCCCCGGGGCTCCGCCGCCGACCTCGCGCCTCAATCGCCGGCGGGGCTGAACTCCGGGGGCTCCGCCCCCGGACCCCCGCGCCTCAAACGCCGGCGGGGCTGGATTTCCCCGACGGCGGCACGATCCAGCCCGCGCGGCGCCGGAGCGCACCGGGCGCGCAGCGCCCGACCCCGCAGCCCCCGGCGTTCGAGGCGCCCCCAGCCTTGCCAGGCCCCCCAGCCTTGCCAGGCCCCCCAGCCCCTCCGGGCACCCCCAGCCCCGCCGGCGTTCGAGGCGCCCCGGCGCTGCCAGGTCCCCCAGCCCCTCCGGGCCCCCAGCCCCGCCGGCGTTTGAGGTGCCCCTCAGCCCACCGGGCACCCCCAGCCCACCAGCGATCGGGGCTCCCAGCGCCGGGCGACCCGCCAGCCGCGCCGGCCTGTCAGGTGCCCCCGGCCCGCCGGCGATCGAGGCGACGCCCAGGGCCGGGCGGCCCGCCAGCCGCGCCGAGGTTTGGGCGCCCCCAGTCCTGCCGGGCGCCCCGCCCCGCCGGGTGACCAACAGCCCCGCCGGCGTTTGAGGCGCGGGGTCCGGGGCGGAGCCCCGACCTTCAGCCCCGCCGGCGTTTGAGGCGAAAGGGGTCCGGGGGCGGAGTCCCGGTTTCGGGAAGGGGCGGGGTGGGGGAGAGGCCCCGCGCAGCGGCAACGGCTGCCTCCCGGCGGCTGTCTTCCCGAGGCATCCGTTGGGGGGCGCCGGGCTCCTCCGGGTCGGCGGACCCTCCCGGTCGGCGGCCAGGCCGTGTCGGCGGCCAGGCCGTGTCGGCGGCCAGGCCGTGTCGGCGGCCAGGTCGGCAGGGCGGGAGAAGGGCCGGCGGGGCGGGGGAAGGGCCGGCGGTCAGGCGTATTCGGTCGGGATCACGGCCTCGCCCCGCGACAGCTGCGTCGCGGAGAGCGGAAGCCGCCCGCGGGCCTCGCGGTGCCGGTCCCGGGCGACCTCCAGCGGCTCGCGGCCGATCACCTCGCCCCCCTTGACCAGCTGCACCAGCAGCTGCCGGTTGGCGAGGGCCGCCGGGACCGGCCCGGTCCCGACGACCTCGGCCTCGGCGACGCCGTCCGCATCCGGCCGGCGGGCGGCCCACTTGCGGCCGCCGATGGAGGTCTTGCCGCTCGAGGCCTTCTTCGCCACGGGCACCAGCGGTGCCTTGGGGTCGGCGGAGTCGGCCCGTGCGACCAGTTTGTAGACCATGGAGCAGGTCGGGTTCCCGCTGCCGGTGACGAGCTGGGTGCCGACGCCGTACGCGTCGACCGGGGCGGCCGCCAGCGAGGCGATGGCGTACTCGTCGAGGTCGGAGGTGACGACGATCCGCGTCCCGGTGGCGCCCAGCTCGTCGAGCTGCTGCCGCACCCGGTGCGCGACCAGCAGCAGGTCGCCGGAGTCGATCCGGACGGCCCCGAGTTCCGGGCCGGCGATGTCGACGGCGGCCCGGACCGCCTCGGCCACGTCGTACGTGTCCACCAACAGGGTGGTTCCGCGGCCCAGTGAGGCCACCTGGGCGGTGAACGCGTCCCGCTCGCTGTCGTGCAGCAGGGTGAAGGCGTGCGCGCTGGTGCCGACGGTGGGGATGCCGTAGCGGAATCCGGCGGCCAGGTCCGAGGTGGAGGTGAAGCCGCCGACGTACGCGGCCCGCGAGGCGGCCACGGCGGCCAGTTCGTGGGTGCGCCGCGCGCCCATCTCGATCAGCGGCCGGTCGCCTGCGGCCGAGGCCATCCGGGAGGCGGCGGCCGCGATCGCCGAGTCGTGGTTGAGGATCGACAGGACGACGGTCTCCAGCAGCACGCACTCGGCGAAGCTGCCCTCGACCCGCAGGATCGGCGAGCCGGGGAAGTACACCTCGCCCTCCGGGTAGCCCCAGATGTCACCCGAGAAGCGGTACGAGGAGAGCCAGTCCAGGGTCCGCATGTCGACGACGGCCCGCTCGCGCAGGAACTCCAGCACGGCGGTGTCGAAGCGGAAGTTCTCCACCGCGTCCAGGACGCGGCCGGTGCCGCCCACCACCCCGTAGCGCCGCCCCTCGGGCAGCCGGCGGGTGAACACCTCGAAGACCGAGCGGCGGTCGGCGGTGCCGTTCGCCAGGGCGGCCTGCAGCATCGTGAGCTCGTAATGATCCGTGAAGAGCGCTGTCGACGGCACGTCCACCGGCAGGCCCAGGTCCGCAGGGTTCATGTCAGGGATGCTAGCGCACATTTCGTCAGAGTGACGAAATGTAGGTCCCGTTTGTGCGACGGGCCTGTCACAGTGGCAGCATGGGACGGGTGAGTGTTGCTCCCATTGAGATCGAACGCACCGAATCGGCCGAAGAGGCATCCGCGGTCCCCGAACCCGACGTCCCCTGGGTGACGCTGGTGCACAACGACCCGGTGAATCTCATGAGCTACGTGACGTACGTGTTCCAGGCGTACTTCGGCTACTCGAAGGACAAGGCGCACAGACTGATGCTCGACGTCCACCACAAGGGGCGGGCCGTGGTGTCCAGCGGCACCCGCGAGGAAATGGAGCGCGACGTGCAGGCCATGCACGGCTACGGCCTGTGGGCGACCCTCTCCCAGGACCGGATGTGATGGGGCGCTCCACCGGAATGTTCGAAGCACGCAAGGGCGGCGGTGCCGCCATCGCGCTCGACGAGATCGAGATCTCCATCCTGCGCTCCCTGGCCGTGCAGCTGTTGGAGCTCATCGGCCCCGGCGAGCCCGAGCCGGACGCGGGGGCCGACCCGCTGGCCGCCCTCTTCGCCGAGGGCCCCACCGAGCCCCCTTCCGATCCGGCGCTCGCGCGGCTGTTCCCGGACGCCTACGGTCCCGGTCCCGGCAGCGCGGAGGAGGGTGTCGACGCGGACGAGCTGGTCGCCCGGTCGGCGGAGTTCCGCCGGTTCACCGAGAACGACCTGCGCACCCGCAAGCGCCAGGACGCGCTGGCCGTCGTCCGCAGCCTGGATGGGCTCACCCTCGGCGGTGACGGGGCGGCGGTACTGGAACTCACCGGCGAGCTGCCGCTGCGCTGGCTCGGCGCCCTCAACGACCTGCGGCTGACGATCGCGGCCCGGTTGGACATCACCGAGGACGACGAGAGCGCCGCCCTCTACCGGCTGCCGGACGACGATCCGCGCAAGCCGATGGTGATGGCGTACCTCTGGCTCGGCGGCCTCCAGGAAACCCTGATCGAAACCTTCTGAGGACCCGGCGGCAACCCCCGCGGGAACCTCCCGGAGAGCCCGGGGCGGATCCTCAGCTGATGCTCAGATCGGGATAACGATCAGATCACCGTCATACGGTGATCTGATCGTTTTCTTGTCTCTTGTCCCGTTTTTATCGGGCACAGTGCCACTTTTACTCCCTTCGGTCGTCCCCGAACCGTGATAGATCTTCACGACTGCCGAAGGGGCGCCACCCATGTTCCCGCCGGCCTGCTTGAACCGGCTGACCGCCGGCGTGCAACTCCATCCGTATCCGGGGGGATCGAGGACCCGATCCGCAGCCAGTCAGGCGCGGGTCGGCGTGGAGAAAGGCGCACCAGATCATGACCTCAGCGCAGGTCGAGCAGCACCACACGGCACCCGGTGAGGGAACCGGAGCCGACGGCGGGGAGGGGTACCACCGCACGCTCGGCGCCCGCCAGATCCAGATGATCGCGATCGGCGGAGCCATCGGCACCGGCCTCTTCCTGGGCGCCGGCAAGGCCATCTCGAAGGCCGGACCGAGTCTCATCCTGGCCTACGCCATCGCGGGCCTCGCCATCTTCTTCATCATGCGCGCCCTGGGCGAGCTGCTGATGTACCGCCCGGTCTCGGGCTCCTTCTCGGACTACGCCCGAGAGTTCCTCGGCCCGTTCTGGGGATACGCGACCGGCTGGACCTACTGGCTGTTCTGGGTGGTCACGGGCATCACCGAGGTCACCGCGGCGGCCAAGTACATGTCGTACTGGACCCACGACAGCTTCCCGCAGTGGGCCTACGCGCTGATCTTCACCGTCATCCTCTACACCGCCAACCTGATCTCCGTGAAGCTCTTCGGCGAGCTGGAGTTCTGGTTCTCCATGGTCAAGGTCACCGCCATCGTCGGCATGATCCTGATCTGCGCGGGCATCCTCACCATCGGCTTCTCCGACGCCGCCGCCGGCGCCTCGTTCTCCAACCTGTGGAACGACCGCGGCTTCTTCCCCAACGGCATCGGCGAGACGCTGATGACGCTCCAGATCGTCGTCTTCGCCTTCCTGGCCGTCGAGCTGGTCGGCGTCACCGCCGGCGAGTCCAAGGACCCCGAGAAGACCCTGCCCAAGGCCATCAACACCGTGCCGTGGCGCATCGCCGTCTTCTACGTCGGCGCCCTCATCATGATCATGTCGGTCATCCCGTGGTCCCAGTTCAAGGCGGGCGAGAGCCCCTTCGTGCTGGCCTTCGAGAAGATGGGCCTGGGGATCGGCGCCGCGATCGTCAACTTCGTCGTCCTGACCGCCGCCCTGTCCTCCTGCAACTCGGGCATGTACTCCACCGGCCGCATGCTGCGCGACCTCGCGCTCAACGGCCAGGGCCCGAAGTTCTTCACCAGGCTGACGAAGAACGGCACCCCGCTGGTCGGCACCACCTTCTCCGCCGCCCTCATGCTCCTCGGCGTCTGGATCAACTACGTCGCCCCCGGCAAGGCCTTCGACTACGTCGTCTCCTTCGCCACCATCTCCGGCATGTGGGCCTGGATCATCATCCTCGTCTGCCAGATCCGCTACCGGGCCAAGGTCCAGCGCGGCGAACTGCCCGCCTCCCCGTTCCAGACGCCGGGCGCGCCGTGGACCAGCGCCCTGTCCCTCGCCTTCATCGGCGTGGTCATCGTGATGATGGGCGCCGACGCCGACGCCCGCGTCTCGCTGTACTGCGCCCCGCTGTGGGCGCTGGTCCTCGGCGTCTCCTACCTCGTGCTCAAGCGCCGCAACCCGGCCGGAGCCGCCTTCGCCAAGGCCGACAGCACCACCTCCTGACCGGCACCCCGACCGTGGCCCACCGGCCGCGTGTCCAGCATGCGGGCCCCCGCGTACCACACCCCGGTACGCGGGGGCCCGTCTGCTTATCCTGTCGCTCATGCTGACCCTCACCCAGGCCCTGTACGACCAGATCGTCGCGCACGCCCGCAAGGACCACCCCGACGAGGCGTGCGGCGTCGTGGCCGGCCCGGCGGGCACCGGCCGCCCGGAGCGGTTCATCCCCATGCTGAACGCGGCCCGTTCGCCCACGTTCTACGAGTTCGACTCCAAGGACCTGCTGAAGCTGTACCGCGAGATGGACGACCGCGACGAGGAACCCGTCATCGTCTACCACTCGCACACCGCGACCGAGGCCTACCCCTCGCGCACCGACGTCACCTACGCCAACGAGCCCGCCGCGCACTACGTCCTCGTCTCCACCGCCGACACCGACGGCCTCGGGGAGTTCCAGTTCCGCTCCTACCGCATCGTCGACGGCGTCATCACCGAGGAGGAGGTCGAGGTCGTCGAGGCCTACTGACCAGGATGTGAGCCGGAGGAGTCCACGATGCGGGATCACACTCCAAACGCCGGACCGGGAATCGTTAACATGACCGCATGGTTCCTCCCGACGTGAGCATCGAGACGCCCGGCAGACTGCTGCTCGTGGCGCGGCTGCACGTCGACCTGTGCCGTCTCGCCAGCAGCATCTGTCCTGCCGCCTGAGCACCGCAGCCCCTCGCGCGGGGGCCTGAGCCGCGCGCCCTCAACCCCTCCCCGCACCACTTCACACTGGAGCCTGCCATGGCCATCGAGGTCCGCATCCCCACCATCCTCCGCACCTACACCGACGGCGAGAAGGCCGTGAGCGGTGAGGGCGGCACCCTTTCCGAGCTGTTCGCGGACCTGGAGACGCGCCACAAGGGCATCGAGGAGCGCATCGTCGAGGGCGGCAAGCTGCGCCGCTTCGTGAACGTCTACCTCAACGACGAGGACGTCCGCTTCCTCGACGGCATCGCGACCGAGCTCAAGGACGGCGACAGCGTCACCATCCTCCCCGCGGTGGCCGGCGGCGCCGCCTGATGCGTTACGACTCCCCGCTCGCCGCGGTCGGCAACACGCCGCTCGTCCGGCTGCCCCGGCTGTCGCCCTCCGAGGACGTCCGCATCTGGGCCAAGCTGGAGGACCGGAACCCGACCGGCTCGATCAAGGACCGCCCCGCGCTCCACATGGTCGAGCAGGCCGAGAAGGACGGCAGGCTGTACCCCGGCTGCACGATCCTGGAGCCCACTTCCGGCAACACCGGCATCTCCCTGGCGATGGCGGCGAAGCTCAAGGGCTACCGGATCGTCTGCGTCATGCCGGAGAACACGAGCCAGGAGCGCCGCGACCTCCTCGCCATGTGGGGAGCCGAGATCATCTCGTCGCCCGCGGCGGGCGGGTCGAACACCGCGGTCCGGGTCGCCAAGGAGCTGGCCGCGGAGCACCCCGACTGGGTGATGCTCTACCAGTACGGCAACCCGGACAACGCCGGCGCCCACTACGCGGGCACCGGCCCGGAGATCCTGCGCGACCTGCCCTCCGTCACCCACTTCGTGGCGGGCCTGGGCACCACCGGCACCCTCATGGGCGTCGGCCGCTACCTGCGCGAGCACAAGCCCGACGTGAAGATCGTCGCTGCGGAGCCGCGCTACGACGACCTCGTCTACGGCCTGCGCAACCTCGACGAGGGCTTCGTCCCCGAGCTGTACGACGCCTCCGTCCTCACCACCCGCTACTCGGTGGGCTCCGCGGACGCCGTCACCCGCACCCGCGAGCTCCTCCAGCAGGAGGGCATCTTCGCCGGCGTCTCCACCGGGGCCGCACTGCACGCGGCGATCGGCGTCGGCCGCAAGGCGGTGGCCGCCGGCGAACCGGCCGACATCGTGTTCGTCGTCGCCGACGGCGGCTGGAAGTACCTGTCGACGGGCGTCTACACCGCCCCGACGACGGAAGCGGCCATCGAAGCCGTCCAGAACCAGCTCTGGGCCTGACTCCCGCCCCGCCCCCGGCCCCGCGACGCCCCGCGGGCCCCGGGGCGGGCACGGGCCCCGCGGGGCGGCGCTCCGGCGGGCCCGATGGGTGGCCCGGGCAGGGGCCTCGGCGGCCATGGCACGGCCCCGGCGCAGGCCCCGGCCAACGGACCACAGGCCCCGCCAACGGACCACGGACCACGGGCCCGGCCAACGGACTACGGGCCCCGGTGCACGGCTACGGGGACAGCAGCTCCGCCAGGACCGCCGCGTGACTCGACCCCGGATCGCGCACCGCGGTCAGCAGCGTCACCGGGCCGCTGGCCGCCAGCCCCCGCAGCCGCTCCACCTCCGCCGCCGCCTCCGGGGCCGCCAGCTCCGCCTCGTACCGCGCCCGGAACTCCTCCGGCGTCCCCCCGCCCCCGTGGTACCAGGTGCGCAGCTCCCCGGACGGGGTCACCACCTTCGGCCACTCGTCCACCGCGGCCGCCGCCTTCGCCAGGCCCCGCGGCCACAGCCGGTCCACCAGGACCCGCACCCCGTCCGCCCCCGGCTCGGGCGGATCGTAGACGCGCCGCACCCGCACCCTGCCCCGCGCCGCTGCCATCAGCCGCCACCTCCGAGTCCCTTGACCTCGTCCCACACCGCGGGGTCCAGCACCCCCAGCCGGCTGCGGAACTCCCACACCCACACCTCCGACGGCCGGTCCGCCTCCAGGTAGCCCACCCGGCCCGGCGTCACCCCGACCGTCCCCGGCGGCAGCGGGATCACCCCGGCCCGCCGGTCGTCGTACTTCCCGCTGATCCAGGCGACCCGCGCCCGGTGCCCGCGTACGGACGCCGCGGCCAGCACCAGACAGGACCGCCCGTCCGCCAGCGTCCACAGTTCGCCCGCCCGCGGCCGCGGCGCCGGACCCGGACCGTGCGGCGGCGGCGCCCGCCGGTCGATCCCCGGCCGACGCCCCGCGACCAGCACCAACAACATCACGGCGACCACCGCGAGAGCCGCGGGCCACCAGGACGTATCCATAGTCCGACGGTAGCCGCGCCCGTCGCCCACGGCACGCAACCACCCCCGGACGGCCCCGGCACGCCCGTCCACACCGTCGCTCCCCCGGGTGACACCACAGGTGATTCCCCCCACAACGGCCTGCCGCGGAGGAGCGACCTGACGTTTCGCGCCTTACGCTCGACCCACGCACGGCCCGCATTCCGTCCACGGACCGTCCCGGAGGTTGTCGCTCCATGAAGCTCACCGTCGTCGGCTGCTCGGGGTCGTTCCCGTCCGCGGAATCGGCCTGTTCGAGCTACCTCGTCGAGGCCGACGGCTTCCGGCTGCTCCTCGACATGGGCAACGGCGCCCTCGGCGACCTGCAGCGCCACTGCGGCCTCTACGACCTCGACGCGATCTTCCTCAGCCACCTGCACGCCGACCACTGCATCGACATGTGCGCGTACTTCGTGGCCCGCTACTACCGGCACGAGGGCGGCCGCTGCGGCACCATCCCCGTGTACGGGCCCGAGGGCACCGAGAAGCGCCTCACCACCGCCTACGAGGACGTCCCCGACGAGCGCTCGATGAGCGAGGTCTTCGACTTCCGCACGCTCAAGTCCGGCACCTTCGAGATCGGCCCCTTCCAGGTGCGCACCGAGCGGGTCAGCCACCCCGTCGAGGCCTACGGCATCCGCATCGAGCACGGCGGCCGCTCGCTGACCTACTCCGGCGACACCGGCGTCTGCCCCGAGCTCGCGCAGCTCGCCGACGGCGCGGACCTGTTCCTGTGCGAGGCCTCCTTCACGCACGGCAAGGAGGACATCCCGGACCTCCACCTCAACGGCCGCGAGGCCGGGGAGTTCGCGCACGGCGGCCGCGTCGGCCGGCTCGTCCTGACCCACATCCCGCCGTGGACGGACCCCCGGCAGAACCTCTCCGACGCCCGCGCGGTCTACGACGGCCCGGTCGACCTCGCGCACGCCGGCGCCGTCTACGAGGTCTGACGCCCCGGCACCCCTGCTCGGCCGGCCCCGCGGCCGCCCCGACGTACGACGAAGCCCCCGCCCTCCCGGAAGGGAGAGCGGGGGCTTCGTTCGCGGCTACGGCGGAGGCGCCGGGGCCCAGTAGGCCTGCCCGGCCTACTTGGCCTCGGCCTTCTGCAGCTCGGCCAGCTCCTCGTCGGACTCGCGGCCCGGGGTCGGCAGGTTGAACTTGGTGATCGCGAACCGGAAGATCACGTAGTAGACGACCGCGAAGCACAGGCCGACGAACGCCAGGCCCCACGGGTTGGTCGCGATGCCGAGGTTCAGGCCGAAGTCGACCAGGCCGGCGGAGAAGCCGAAGCCGTCCTTCATACCGAGGGCCCAGGTCAGTGCCATCGAGACACCCGTGAGCAGCGCGTGGACCGCGTACAGGACCGGCGCGATGAACATGAACGTGAACTCGATGGGCTCGGTCACGCCGGTGACGAAGGAGGTCAGCGCGAGGGAGAACATCATGCCGCCGACGGCCTTGCGGCGCTCGGGCCGGGCGCAGTGGACGATCGCGAGGCAGGCCGCGGGCAGGGCGAACATCATGATCGGGAAGAAGCCGGTCATGAACTGGCCGGCGCTCGGGTCGCCGGCGAGGAAGCGGGCGATGTCGCCGCTCTTGCCGTTGTACTCGCCGGCCTGGAACCACGGGAAGGAGTTCAGCAGGTGGTGCATGCCGATCGGGATCAGCGCGCGGTTGGCGACACCGAAGATGCCCGCGCCGACGGCGCCGGAGCCCACGAGCCACTCGCTGAAGCTGTGCAGACCGGTGCCGAGGACGGGCCAGATGAGGCCGAAGACGATGCCGACGACCAGACCCGCGAAGGCGGAGAGGATCGGGACCAGGCGGCGGCCGCCGAAGAAGCCCGCCCAGTCCGGCAGCTTGGTCCGGTAGAACTTCTGGTACAGCAGGGCGACGATGATGCCCATGACGACGCCGCCGAGGACGCCCGCGTTGACCGGGGCCTCGACGTTCACGATCTTGCCGTCGACGACCTTGGCGACCGTCGGCAGGTTCGAGTCGGTGAAGGTGGCGAGGACGTTCTTGAAGACCAGGTAGCCGGTGACGGCGGCCAGTGCGGTCGAACCGTCCGACTTCTTGGCGAAGCCGATCGCGATGCCGACGCAGAACAGCAGGGCCATGTTGCCGAGGATGGCGTCGCCGCCTGCGGCCATGTAGCCGCCGAGCTTCTGGACGAGCGCGGGCAGCGATTTGTCGGCCAGCATGTCATCCTGGCCGAAGCGGACCAGGAGCGCGGCGGCGGGCATCACCGCAACGGGCAGCATGAGGCTGCGGCCGATGCGCTGCATGACAGCCATCGCGCCGGCGCCCTTCTTCTTCTCGGCCGCGGGGGCGGCAACCGTGGTCACAACTTCCTCCAGAGGGCAAGGCGCCGCCGGAGGAACACGGGGGACGGCGACGTCTTCGTTCGGGGGTGACGCGGTTCCGGAATTGGCCCGCGTGGTCTACACCAATGGCGTGGTGTAGACCAGTTGTAGCACGGTGAGGGTTAGATAAGGAACCTTCGATTTTTTGTGGCGTGCACCACATTCCCCGCAACCCCCCGCCCGACCCCGAACCGACCCGCCGAAGCGCGAACCGGAACAAGCGGAAGCCCCCGGAACGGCCCGGTTCGGGGGTCTCGGGGGCAATGGGCGGAACCTCCCTTCCGGCCCGGCTACGCCTGCGTGTTCTCCCGTTCCATCCGGTCGATCTCCTCGTCCGACTCCCGACCCATCGTGGGGAGGTCGAACTTCGTGATCGCGAACCGGAAGATCGCGTAGTACACCACCGCGAAGGCCAGACCCACCGGGACGATCAGCCACGGCTTCGTCGCCAACCCCCAGTTGATGACGTAGTCGATCAGCCCCGCCGAGAACGTGAACCCGTCCTTCGCCCCCAGCGCCCACGTCACCGCCATCGACACCCCCGTCAACAGCGCGTGGACCACGTACAGCGCCGGCGCCACGAACAGGAACGAGTACTCCAGCGGCTCCGTGATCCCCGTGACGAACGACGTCAACGCCACCGACAGCATCAGCCCGCCCACCTCCTTGCGCCGCCGAGGCTTCGCACAGTGCGTGATCGCCAGCGCCGCCGCCGGCAGCGCGAACATCATGATCGGGAAGAAGCCCGTCAGGAACTGCCCCGCCTCCGGATCCCCCGCCAGGAACATGTTGATGTCACCGTGCACCGTCGTCCCGTCCGGCTTGGTGTAACTGCCGAACTGGAACCACACCGGCACGTTCAGGAACTGGTGCAGCCCGATCACCAGCAGCGCACGGTTCGCCACCCCGAAGATCCCCGCACCCCACGAACCCAGCCCCACCAGCCAGTCCGAGAAGCTCTCCAGCCCACCGCCCACCGGCGGCCAGATCCACAGGCACAACACCGCGAACCCGATCGCCACGAACGACATGACGATCGGCACCAGCCGCCGGCCGTTGAAGAACCCCAACCAGTCCACCAGTCGCACCCTGTGGAACCGCTGCCAGAACCACGCCGACAGCAGGCCCATGACGATGCCGCCGAACACCCCCGGATTCTGGTACGTGAACTCCACGAACGTCTCGTTCGGCCCGATGCAGCCCGGACCGATGTTCCGCGTCCCCGGCGGACACGCGTTGGGGAACGCGTGCAGCACCCCCCGGTAGACCAGGAAGCCCGCCACCGCCGCCAGCGCCGTCGAACCGTCCGCCTTCTTCGCCATGCCGATCGCCACGCCGACGCAGAAGAGGAGCGGCAGGCCCAGGTCCGGGTTCAACAGCGCACCCCCCGCGCCCGCCATCACCCTCGCCACCGCCTGCCAGTCCAGACCCTCCACGCCGAACACGTCCGGCTGCCCCAACCGGTTGAGGATCCCCGCCGCCGGCAGCACCGCGATCGGCAGCTGCAGACTCCGCCCCATCTTCTGCAGACCCTGGAACAGGCTGTTCCACCCGCTGCGCCGCGGCGCAGCCGCCGCACTGCTCGCGCTCATCGGCTACCTCCCTGGCGGGCCTGTTTGGGGCAGCTGCGTCCGTGCGGCACACTGGTGTAGACCACTTCTGGTGCGGTCCCACACGCCCGCACCAGAAGGCGGGTTGCCACTGACCGCCATCATTCGGCACGGGCAACACCCGCGCTCGCGTAGCTGGGCCAACAGTGGGCTACCGTGACAAACCGGAGCGCACTGGCCGGACCAGAGCCGCCGAGACTCGTTCTTCGCAGAACTCAGGGAGAGACACATGGCCACCAAGGCTGAGAAGATCGTCGCCGGGCTCGGCGGCATCGACAACATCGAAGAAGTCGAAGGCTGCATCACCCGCCTGCGCACCGAAGTCGCCGACCCCGCCCTCGTCGACGAAGCCGCACTCAAGGCCGCCGGCGCCCACGGCGTCGTCAAGATGGGCACCGCCGTCCAGGTCGTCATCGGCACCGACGCCGACCCCATCGCCGCCGAAATCGAAGACATGATGTGACACCGGTCCCCACCGCCCGGCCCCGCCGAGCGCACTGACCACCGCGCCACCGCGCCATCGCGCCACCGCCGCAGACCCCGTCCCCGCGCACGCCCGCCCGGCCGACGGGGTCTTCGCGCACCCCCACACCCACTAGGCTCGGACGCATGTCACGCATCGACGGCCGCACGCCCGAACAGCTCCGCCCGGTCACCATCGAACGCGGATGGAGCAAGCACGCCGAGGGCTCCGTCCTCATCTCCTTCGGTGACACCAAGGTCTTCTGCACCGCCTCCTTCACCGAAGGCGTCCCGCGCTGGCGCAAGGGCAGCGGCGAAGGCTGGGTCACCTCCGAATACTCGATGCTGCCCCGCTCCACCAACACCCGCGGCGACCGCGAATCCGTACGCGGCAAGATCGGCGGCCGCACCCACGAGATCTCCCGCCTCATCGGCCGCTCGCTCCGCGCCGTCATCGACTACAAGGCCCTCGGCGAGAACACCATCGTCCTCGACTGCGACGTCCTCCAGGCCGACGGCGGCACCCGCACCGCCGCCATCACCGGCGCCTACGTGGCCCTCGCCGACGCCGTCGCCTGGGGCCAGCAGAAGAAGCTGATCAAAGCCGGCCGCAAGCCGCTCACCGGCACCGTAGCCGCCGTCAGCGTCGGCATCGTCGACGGCGTCCCCCTCCTCGACCTCTGCTACGAAGAGGACGTGCGCGCCGAAACCGACATGAACGTCGTCTGCACCGGCGACGGCCGCTTCGTCGAGGTCCAGGGCACCGCCGAAGGCGAACCCTTCGACCGCAAGGAACTCAACGCCCTCCTCGACCTCGCCGCCGGCGGCTGCGCCGACCTCGAAGCCATCCAGCGCAGCGCCCTCGCCCAGGAACTCTGACCGACGGGCGTACGGACGGCGAGAACCACGGGCCGCACTCCTGCGTCCTTGTGATCACGGGCGCACGGAGACACCACCGTGCGCCCGTGGACGTACACGCGTCCGCACACACATCCGAACACCGCATTCACCCATGCTCGTGAGGGGACCCGCATGAAGCTCCGCATAGCCGCCGTGGCCGTGGCCGCCGCACTGACGCTCCCGGCCCTGACGGCCTGCGACGCCATCTCGACGGCCATGGACTGCGCCAACACCGCCGTCGCCATCACCGACGGCGTCGGCGAGCTCCAGCAGTCGGTCTCCAACGCCGGCAACAGCCCGCAGGACGCCCAGAACGCCCTGAAGAAGATCGAGCAGAACCTCAAGAAGATCGGCGACCAGACGGACAACGCCGACCTCGGCAAGGCCATCAACTCGATGAACACCGCGGTCAAGAACGTCCGCGACTCCATCCAGAGCGGCAACAAGACCCCCGACGTCACCCCCGTCGCCGACGCCGCCAAGGAAATCTCCAAGGTCTGCACCCCGAGCTGACCCGGGTGGCCCGGCTGGCCCGAACAGACCGGAGCTGACTCGGCTGACCCGAGCTGACCTGGCTGACCTGAGCTGACCCCGCCCCGGCAGGACGACCGGCGGGCAGGAGGGCGTCCGGTGCGGCGCCGCGATAATGGGCGCCATGACCTCGACGCCCTCCGCCCCCCGCCTCGTCCTCGCCACCCGCAACGCCGGCAAGGTCACCGAGCTGCACCACATCCTGTCCGACGCCGGCCTGCCCCACGAGCTGGTCGGCGCGGACGCGTACCCCCAGGTCCCGGACGTCAAGGAGACCGGCGTCACCTTCGCCGAGAACGCCCTCCTCAAGGCCCACGCCCTGGCTCAGGCCACCGGCCTGCCCGCCATCGCCGACGACTCCGGCCTCTGCGTGGACGTCCTGAACGGCGCCCCCGGCATCTTCTCGGCCCGCTGGGCCGGCACCCACGGCGACGACAAGGCCAACCTCGACCTGCTCCTCGCCCAGCTCTCCGACATCGCCGACGAACACCGCGGCGCCCACTTCGCCTGCGCCGCGGCCCTCGCCCTCCCGGACGGCACCGAGCACGTCGTGGAGGGCCGCCTCCTGGGCACCCTGCGCCACAGCCCGGTCGGCACGGGCGGCTTCGGCTACGACCCGATCCTCCAGCCCGAGGGCGAGACCCGCACCTGCGCGGAACTGACCCCGGCCGAGAAGAACGCCATCTCCCACCGCGGCCAGGCCTTCCGCGCCCTGGTCCCGGTCATCCGCGACCTGCTGGGCTGACCGTCGGTACGCCGAAACGCCGCAGGCCCCGTGCGCTGGTGTGCACGGGGCCTGCGTGTGCTGTGGTGCGGTCGGGGGGACTCGAACCCCCACGGGTATTACCCCACTGGGACCTAAACCCAGCGCGTATCGCCTATTTCGCCACGACCGCCAACAAGCCGGGCAATTCGGACATCCGGCTTGGTGTGTTGGGTCTAGTCTACGGCCGGACCATCCCGATCAGGGACAGGCCGTCGGCGTCCTCCCCCGCACCAGGTGCTGGTGACGGCATGGCAGTTGGGGCAGAGCAGGCGAAGGTTCTCGCGCCGGTCGTCGCTCCAATCACCGTTGATGTGGTCGACCTCCAAGGTCATGGGGCGGCCCCGCCACTGCGGGGCCACACCGCACCGATTGCAGCACTCCGGGACGCCGGCCTCGCTGAGTGCACGGCGCAGCAGTCGGGTCTCGGTGCGTCGCGTGCCGTCGTGGCGTACGAGGATGTCCGACGCCGGCCTGAGCGGCGTGGGCCCGGGCTTGCCGCGCTGGTGTGCTTGGCCGAGGAAGTGCGCGGTCGAGAGTCCGTCCTCGTGAATCCAGCGCTTGAGGCGGTCCTTCGCACTCCCGGACGCGGCGATCCCCAGTCGCCGTAGCGTCTCTGCCAGCGAGTGCGAGGCGGCGACCGCGTCACGCAGCGCCGCACCGTCGGGCTTCACGTGGCGTTGGTGCTTCCGGCGGCCGAAGTGGGAGGTGTCGATGCCGAACTTCCGGAACCGCTCTCGGAGGTAGGCGTCGAGCCTGGGATACCTCTTGGTGCCCAGAAAGTCGATCACCTCGTCCATGCTCGTGCACCGGGCCGCTGCCTCGGCGAGTCGCTCCTTGGTATAGGCCATGTCTGCCATCAGCGCCTTCCCTTGCCGCGGCCGCGGTAAGTGTCCGTGGTGGAGTGGCAGTTCGGGCACAGGAAGCGCAGGTTCTCGCGGCGGTTGTTGCGCCAGTCTCCGTCGATGTGGTCGACCTCCAAGCAGAGTGGCTCGCCCAGCCACACCGCCTCGATACCGCAGTCGGCGCACCTCTCCTCGACTCCCGTCTCCAGCAGGGCGCGCCGCAGCCGCGTGTTCGGAATGCGACTGGCGTGCGGTGAGCGGTCCTCGCGCAGGATCTCGTCAGCCGATCGACGGCGGCCGTTGTCCCGCATGCGCTCGGTGCGCGCGGGTGGCGCAAAGTGGGAGGTGTCGATGCCGAACGCCCTCACCTTGCTGCTGATGTGGGTGTGGTGGCCGCCGACCGGCGCGAGGTCGAGGCGGCGCAGGACCTCGTACATGTTCGTGGATGCGGCCACTGCCTCCGACAGGACTTCCTTCGTCCACTTCACCCCTTCCCTCTCGAAGTGGGAGATGTCTATCCCGAGCGTGCGCATGAGGTCGCGCACGTAACGGCGGGAGCCGCCGCGTGGGTCCACCCCCAGTCGCTCCAGCGCCTCGCTCAGCGTCCGCGACGTGTGCGCCGCCTCCGTGAGTCGTTCTCGTGTGTACCGGGTCGCCGGCATGCTTCCCCCGCCTCTGGCCGCTCGCCCGTGCGTGCGGTCCTCGCATGGAGTAACGGGTCGATAATCGGACGGTTACGGGTGGACGTGTCCGATAAACGGAACGGCCCGCACCGGATGGGTGCGGGCCGTCGCAGGGATCGGGACGGGTCAGACGCCCAGGTCCTTGATGATCTTGGCTACGTGGCCGGTGGCCTTGACGTTGTACAGGGCGCGCTCGACCTTGCCCTCCTCGTCCACGATCACCGTGGAGCGGATGACCCCGGTCACCGTCTTCCCGTACAGCTTCTTCTCGCCGTAGGCGCCGTACGCCTCCAGGACCTGCTTCTCCGGGTCGCCGACGAGGGTGACCTTCAGGTGCTCCTTCTCGCGGAACTTCGCCAGCTTCTCCGGCTTGTCCGGCGACACGCCGATGACGTCGTAGCCGGCCCCGGCCAGCACGTCCAGGTTGTCGGTGAAGTCGCAGGCCTGCTTGGTGCAGCCCGGCGTCAGTGCGGCGGGGTAGAAGTACACGATCACCTTGCGGCCCTTGTGGTCGGCGAGCGAGACCTCGTTGCCGTCCGCATCGGGCAGGGTGAAGGCAGGGGCGGTGTCGCCCGGCTGGAGTCGCTCACTCATCTCGACAGTCTCCTCGGGAGGTGGATCGCTACGCCACGAGACTAAGCTGACAGACTGTCCATGGCGGATCACGCCCCCATGCGACCAGACCATGGGCACGACCACGACGACGGAGGCAGCGCGGTGCCGGAAGCCAGGACCCCCGCACAGATCGAGGCGGACATCGTCCGCCGCCGCGGGCAGCTCGCCGAGACGCTCGACGAGATCGGTGTGCGCCTGCACCCGAAGACGATCGTCGGGGACGCGAAGGCCAAGGTCGTGTCGACGGTCGACCACACGGCGGGGCGGGCGGTCGTCACCGTGAACCGCTTCATGACGGACGTGCGGGACGGCCTGCGGGACGACGACGGCGCCCCGCGCATGGACCGGATCGTGCCGGTCGTGCTGCTGGCCGCGGGCGTGGTCGGGCTGATCGTGGTGTCGGCGCGCCGCAAGCGCTGAGGACCCTGCGGCGGACAGGCCGGGCGCGGGCGGGTAGTTTCGTGGCGTGAGCGACAACACCAACACCACCCACGACAAGCTGCCCATCCGCATGCTGCACGACCGCGTGCTCGTGAAGTCCGACTCGCCCGAGGGCGAGCGGCGATCGGGCGGCGGGATCCTCATCCCGGCGACCGCTGCCATGGGCAAGCGGCTGGCCTGGGCCGAGGTGGTGGCGGTCGGGCAGAACGTGCGCAGCGTGGAGCCGGGTGACCGGGTGCTGTACGACCCGGAGGACCGGGCGGAGGTCGAGGTGCGGGGTGCGACGTACGTGCTGATGCGTGAGCGGGACCTGCACGCGGTGGCGTCGGAGCGCCTGGAGGGGTCGAAGGACTCCACGGGCCTCTACCTCTGATCGGTTCTTCTGCCTTCTGCCTTCTGCCTTCCGGCTTTCGGCTTCCTTCTTCTCGTCTTCGTCCGCGGTCGTGCCGTGGTCGGCCGGTGGGCCGGTGACCTCGGTCACCGGCCCTTTTGTCGTGCTGCCGCTTTGCTACGGTGGGGGTGAACCGCCCCGACGAGACGCGCCGTACCGGGTTGACGACAAGACGACGCACCCCCGTTTCCGTTCTCGTTCCGGAGGTGCCGTCATGGCCTGGGTTCTCCTACTCGTCGCCGGTCTGCTCGAGGTCGGCTGGTCGATCGGCATGAAGTTCACCGACGGGTTCACGCGGCTGTGGCCGAGCGTGTTCACCGGTGCGGGGATCGTCGCCAGCATGGTGCTGCTGTCGTACGCGGCGCGGACGCTGCCGATCGGGACCGCGTACGGGGTGTGGGTGGGCATCGGTGCGGCCGGGGCCGCGGTGCTCGGGATGGTCGTGCTGGGTGAGCCGGTCACCGCGTCCCGGGTGTTCTTCATCGTGCTGCTGCTGGTGGCCGTGGTGGGGCTGAAGGCGACGTCCGGGCACTGACCGGGGTCGTTCGGCGTTCCGGGTTTCGTCATTCCAGGTATTCGGAGGGCGGGCGGGTACGGGTGCGCAGGAGCGGGCCGCCGCCCGTGCCGCCGAGGGCGCCGGTGATGCCGCTGCTGGTGCCGCCGCCCGTGCCGCCGCCGGTGGTGGTGCCGCCGGTGGTCCGGCCCTCGGTGGTCCGGCCGCCGGTTTCCTGGCCGCCCTGCTGCTGTCCTTCGGTCCGGCCCTGGTCCTGGTCCTGGCCTCCTTGGTCCTGGCCGCCCTGGTCCTGGCCTTCGTTCTGGCCCTGGTCCTGTCCGTCCCGGGGTCCGGTCGGCCGGCCCGGGCGTTCCGGCGGGAACGGCGTGCCCGGGGTGGTCTCGCCGGGTTGTTGCGGTGTCTGCGGGGCGAAGGGCGGCGGGGTGGCGGCCGCGCCGGGCTGGAGTTCGAGGTCGAAGTCGACGGGGTCGGTCGCCTCCAGGGCCGTCTTCGTGTACTGGGCCCAGATCCGGGCGGGGTAGCCGCCGCCGCCGATGCGGGCCTGGCCGAGTGCCCCGTACAGGGATTCGGGGGTGCCGGTGTCGGGGTCCTGGCCCATCATCGCCACGACCGTGACGAGGTTCGGGGTGTACGCGGCGAACCAGGCGGCGCGGTCGAGTTCGGCGGTGCCGGTCTTGCCGGCGGACGGGTGGCCGGCGGCGAGGGCGGCGGTGCCGGTGCCGTTGTCGACGACGCCGATCAGGACGGAGGTCGTGGTGTCGGCGGACTCGCGGCTGACGGCCCGGCGCGGGGTGCGGTCGGGGAGCGGGACGGTGTCGTCACCCTTGGTGATCTTCTCGACGAAGGTGTACGGGGTGTACTGCCCGTGGTCGGCGAGGGTGGCGTACGCCTGGGTCATGTCGAGGACGCTGGCCTGCATGGTGCCGAGGGCCATGGCCGGGGTGGCGGTGAAGTTCGGGGTGTTCGCGGGGATGCCGAGGGCGATCGCGGTCCGTTTGACCTTGGCGGTGCCGACGTCGACGACCATCTGCGCGAAGACGGTGTTGACGGAGAGGTCGGTGGCGGTGGTGACGGGGATGAGGCCGTAGCTGATCTGGCCCTCGTTCTCGGGTGCGTAGGGGATGCGGGTGCCGACGACGCGGCGCCTGTTGTCGCCGTTGTAGAGGGTGGCGGGGGTGATCAGGCGGCCGTCCTGGGTGCGGGAGCCGTTCTCGACGGCGGAAGCGAAGACGAACGGCTTGAAGGTGGAGGCGACCTGGTAGTCGTGCCGGGTCGCGTTGTTGACGTACTGCTTGGTGTAGTCGATGCCGCCGTACATGGCGACGACCTTGCCGGTGGCCGGGTCGATGGAGGTGCCGCCGGCGCGGACGAAGCGGTCCACGGGGCGCTGTTCGGGGTCGAGTTTGCTGACCATCTGGTCGTCGACGGCGTCGACGAGGTCGGTCTGGCGGCGGCGGTCGATGGTGGTGGTGATGCGGTAGCCGCCCTCGGCGAGGGTGTTCTCGTCGAGGATCTTGTGTTCGGTGATGTAGTCCTTGACGGCTTCGACGAGGTAGCCGCGTTGGCCGGACAGGCCGGGGGCCGCGCGGACCTTGCCGGGTTCGGGGAAGCGGACGGCGGCGCGCTCGGTCTCGGTGAGCCAGTTCTTCTTGACCATGCCGTCGAGGACGTAGTTCCAGCGGGCGAGGGCGCGGTCGCGGCTGCCGGGGTGGGTGACGACGTCGAAGGTGCTGGGGGAGTTGAGGAGGGTGGCGAGGTAGGCGCCCTCGGCGGTGGTGAGCCGGCCGACGTCCTTGCCGTAGTAGGCCTGGGCGGCGGCTTGGATGCCGTAGGCGTTGCGGCCGAAGTAGCTGGTGTTGAGGTAGCCCTCCAGGATGTAGTCCTTCGACTTCTCGCGGCCCAGTTTGATCGCGATGAAGAACTCCTTGACCTTGCGCTTGATGGTCTGTTCCTGGCCGAGGTAGTAGTTCTTGACGTACTGCTGGGTGATGGTGGAGCCGGACTGTTTGCCCTTGCCGGTGAGGGTGTTCCAGGCGGCGCGGACCATCGCCTTGGGGTCGACGGCCCGCTCGGAGTAGAAGTCGCGGTCCTCGGCGGCGAGTACGGCTTCCTGCACCGTTCGGGGGATCTGGGAGAGCGGGACGTTGACGCGGTTGACCTCGCCGTCGTGGGCGAGTTGGGAGCCGTCGGAGTAGAGGTAGACGTTGGACTGGGCGGTGGCCGCGGCGTTGGCGGGCGGGATGTCGACGAGCAGGTAGCCGGCGATGAGGGCGCCGCCGAGGAGCAGGAGCAGCAGCAGGACGCAGCCCAGGACCACGCGCCAGGTGGGGACCAGGCGGCGCCATCCGGTGCGCGGGCGCTTGGGTTTGGGGGCGGGGTGCTGTCCGGCGGTGTGGTCGGCGGGGTGTCCGACGCCGTGTCCGGTGCCGTGTCCGGGGCCGTGTGCTGTGGGTCGTGCGCCCGGCTGTCCGCCGGGTCGTCCGTCGGGCTGTCTGCGGGAGGCGTCCGGGTCGCGAGGGGTCCAGCCAGGGGGCGGTGACTGGTCGCTCATTGCCGGGGCTCCTCGAAGGTGTTCGAAATATCCGGATCTGTACTCCATGCTGTCTACCCGATGGCTGCTCGTTCCGCGTCGAACGGGCGTAATACGGGCGCAAATCGGTCGCACGGATCGCTCCTCCGCACTAAGCTCGCGCGTCTTTGGCCTGGGCAGGCACGGACATCGTGGGAACGACGCGGGAAATCGGAGGGATACGGTGCGCCAGCGGGCGGTGGGGCGGGCTGCCGGGCGGGCTGCCGGGCAGGTAGTCGGACGGGCGCGGCTGTATCTGGCCGTCGCGGCCGGGGGGTTGAGGCGGTACGCCACGTACGGAACGGCGACGGCGGCGGGGGTCTTCACCAACACCGTCTTCGGCTTCATCCTCGCGTACACGTACCTCGCGCTGTGGGACGAGCGTCCGGGCCTCGGCGGTTACGACCAGGCGCAGGCCCTGACCTTCGTATGGGTGAGCCAGGCGATGTTGGCCGCTGCGGCGTTGATCGGCGGAGGCTTCCAGGAGGATCTCCAGGAGCGGATCCGGACCGGGGACATCGCGGTCGACCTGTACCGGCCGGCGGACCTGCAGTTGTGGTGGCTCGCCGCCGACCTGGGGCGGGCCGCGTTCCAGTTGGTGGCGCGGGGGGCGGTGCCGCTGGCGGCCGGGGCGCTGGCCTTCGAGTTGGCGCTGCCCGCGGATCCGCTGCGCTGGCTGCTGTTCCTGGTGTCCGTGTTGCTGGGGCTGGTGGTGAGCTTCGCGCTGCGGTACCTGCTGGGGCTCGCGGCGTTCTGGCTGATGGACGGCTCCGGGGTCAACCTGATGGCGACGGTCGCCTCGGTCTTCTTCTCGGGGATGCTGCTGCCGCTGACGGTGTTCCCGGGCGGTTTCGGGGAGTTGGTGCGGGTGCTGCCGTGGTCGGCGATGCTCCAGGTGCCGATGGACGTGCTGCTGGGCCGGGACGCGGGGGCCGCGGGGGTGGCGCGGGCGCTGGCCTTCCAGGCGGGGTGGGTGGTGGTGCTGCTGGGGCTGGGGCGGCTGATGCAGTCGGCCGCGACACGGAAGGTGGTGGTGCAGGGTGGCTGAGGAGGTCCCCGCGGTACGGGGATTCGAGGGCGCACACGGGGGCGGGGGCGCACATGGGCGCGGGGGCGCACGCGGGGTCGAGGGCGCATGCGGGGGCGGGGGCACTGCTGGGTTCGAGGGCACCGTCGGGTTCCCCGGCAGTGCCGGGTACCGGGGCGCTCGGGGGTTCGCGGGGGCGTGGTGCGGGCGTGCGCTGGAGGGGCTGCGCGGCTACGGGCTGATCGCCGCGATGTGGATCCGGTCGACGATGGCGTACCGGGCGTCGTTCGTGCTCTCGACGGTCGGGAACGCGGCGATCACACTGCTCGACTTCGTCGCGATCTTCCTGATGTTCTCGCACGTCGACGCCCTGGGCGGGTTCACCCTGCCCGAGATCGCACTGCTGTACGGGGCCTCCTCGGCCTCGCTCGGGCTCGCCGACCTGCTGCTCGGCACCACCGAACGGATCGGGCTGCGGATCCGCGACGGCTCGCTCGACACGATGCTGGTGCGGCCGGTGCCGGTGCTCGCCCAGGTGGCGGCCGACCGGTTCGCGCTGCGCCGGCTGGGGCGGGTCGTGCAGGGGCTGGGGGTGATGGCCTGGGGGGTGACGGTGCTGGACGTGCAGTGGACGCTCGCCAAGGCCCTGCTGCTGCCCGTGATGGTCGTGGCCGGGGCGGCGATCTTCGGGGCGGTGATGGTGGCCGGGGCTGCGTTCCAGTTCGTCGCCGGGGACGCGGCGGAGGTGCAGAACTCGTTCACGTACGGCGGCAACACGATGCTCCAGTACCCGCCGACCGTCTTCGCGAAGGACCTGCTGCGCGGGGTCACGTTCCTGGTGCCGCTCGCCTTCGTCAACTGGCTGCCCGCGCTGTACGTGCTGGGGCGGCCGGATCCGCTGGGGCTGCCCGGGTGGCTGGCGTTCATGAGCCCGGTGGTGGCGTTCGTGGTGTTCGTGCCCGCGTCGCTGGCCTGGCGCGCGGGCCTTCGTACGTATCGGAGCACGGGGAGTTGAGGCGTTGTGGGCAGTGAGGGCAGCGGCGCAGATGTGGGTGCGGGTGCGGGTGCGGGTGTGGAGGTTGGTGTGGACGTCGTGCACGGCGGGGAGGTGCTGATCGAGCTGGACGGGGTCGAGAAGGTCTTCGACGTCCGGCGGCGGGCCGGCCTGGTGAGGCGGGAGAAACGCCAGGTCAGGGCCGTGGACGGGATCAGCTTCCAGGTGGCGCGGGGCGAGGTGGTGGGCTACATCGGACCCAACGGCGCCGGGAAGTCGACCACGATCAAGATGCTGACCGGCATCCTGAACCCGAGCGGGGGCCAGCTGAGGGTCGCCGGCATCGACCCTGCACGGGAGCGGATGCGGCTGGCGCACCGCATCGGGGTGGTGTTCGGGCAGCGCACCACCCTGTGGTGGGACCTGCCGCTGAAGGACTCGTACGGGCTGGTGCGGCGGCTGTACCGGATTCCACGGGCCCGCTTCGAGGAGAACCTGGAGCGCTGCGTGGACCGGCTGGACCTGGGCGCGCTGCTGGACGTACCGGTGCGGCAGCTGTCGCTGGGGCAACGGATGCGCGGGGACATCGCGGCGGCGTTGCTGCACGATCCCGACGTGCTGTACCTGGACGAGCCGACGATCGGGCTCGACGTGGTGAGCAAGGCGAAGGTACGGGGCTTCCTGCGGCAGCTGAACCAGGAGCTCGGCACGACGGTGCTGCTCACGACCCACGACCTGCAGGACATCGAGCAGTTGTGCGAGCGGGTGATGGTCATCGACCAGGGGCGGCTGATGTACGACGGGGCGCTGGCCGGGCTGTACGCGGCGGGGTCGGTGGGGGAGAGCGAGCGGATGCTCGTACTGGACCTGGAGCGGGAGCTTCCGGCGATCAGCGTGTCGGGGGCGCGGGTGGTGAAGGTGGAGGGGCCGCGGCAGTGGCTGGCGTTCCCGGCCGGGGCCTCGGCGGCACCGCTGGTGGCGGAGGTGGCGGCGAAGTACCCGCTGTCGGACCTGTCGGTACGGGAGCCGGACATCGAGGACGTGATCGCGCGGATGTACGCGGGACGGGGCTGAGGAGAGCGGCCTGCGGGTGAGGGCGGGGGCGGGGGCGTGGGCGGGCCGGGGGTGGCTCGTCCGGGACCTCTAGGGGGTGCGGGCCAGGGACGAATCAGGGGCGGATCAGGGGACAAGACGGGGGTCCGGGCCGTACAACTCCCGGTCCCCGCTGCATAGGCTGGACCCCATGACTGACGAGGGGCCGCAGAAGCCGTTGCCGGAACTGAGGGCGTCGGATGCCGACCGGGAGCGGGTGGTGGAGCGGCTGCGCGACGCCGTCGCCGAGGGACGGCTCGACATGGACGAATTCGAGGAGCGGCTGGAGGCGGCGTACACCTCGCGCACCTACGCCGAGCTGGAGCCGCTGACCCGGGACCTGCCGGCGCCCGGCGGTGCCCCGGCGGGAGTACCGTTCCCGGTGGCGGGGACGGGGGCCGACGGCTCCTGGGCGGGGCGGGTCGGCGTCGGGAGGCCCGCGGGGACGTCCGGCACGGCCGTGGCCGTGATGTCCGGGTTCGACCGCAAGGGCAACTGGACCGTGCCCCCGCGCTTCGACGCGGTGGCGTTCTGGGGCGGCGGCCAGCTCGACCTGCGCGAGGCGTACTTCGCGGAGCGCGAGGTGGTGATCAACTGCGTCGCGATCATGGGAGGTGTCGAGATCATCGTCCCGCCGGACGTGGAGCTCGACGTACGGGGCGTCGGCATCATGGGCGGCTTCGACCAGAAGGGCGCTGCGGGCCCGCCGGCGCCGGGCGCCCCGCGGGTGGTCGTGACGGGCCTCGCCTTCTGGGGCGGGGTGGAGGTCAAGGTCAAGCCGCCGAAGACGCCCAGGCCGTCGAAGGGCCAGCAGGGCCTGGGCGGCCCGAGCCTCCGCAAGGAGCTGTGAGGGTCCGGGGTGCGGGGTCCGCCGTCCGGGGTCCGGGGGTCCGGGGTCGGGTCCGGTGGGTCGGTGGGGCCGGGGGCTTGAGGGCCTGGAGGCCTGAGGGTCCGAGTGCCTGAGGGGTCGAGGGGTCGAGGGGCGCAGGGTCCGCGAGCCCGGGGGTCCGAGGGCTTCAAGGACGGCGCGCCGGGCGCGCCGGGAACTCCTCGGGCTCGCGGGGAGTCGGATGCTATGCAGACAAAACCGGCGCCCGGGGGAAGGCAGAAGCACGTGAACGACCACACCGCACCCGAAGGCGACACCCCCGCGGGCCCGGACCCGGGCCACGGGCGGGGGACGGAATCAGGCCCCGGCCCCGGAGCCGGGACCGGCGCCGGGGCCGGGGATCCCGGCCCCGAGCCCGAGGCTCCCAGCGCCGGCTCCGGGGCCGGACCGGGACCCGGAACCCACGTGGTGCTGGCCGTGGCCGGCGGCGGCCCGGGCGCGGGCCCGGGCGCCGGCCCCCGGAGCGGGGGCCGGTCGGCCCGCACCCCCGCCCTCAGCGGCTTCGTGTTCAGCGAGGCGGACGAGGAGCGCCGCCGCGGCGTGCGCCGGATGAAGGTCACCGCCACCGGCCTGCTGCTCCTGGTGGCGCTGGTGTACGTGCTCACCACCTGGGCGGAGCACACCGGTGCCAGCGCCTGGGTCGGCTACGTCCGGGCCGCCGCCGAGGCGGGCATGGTCGGCGCGCTCGCGGACTGGTTCGCGGTGACGGCGCTCTTCCGTCATCCGCTCGGCCTGCCCATTCCGCACACCGCGATCATCCCGACCAAGAAGAACCAGCTCGGTGCCACGCTCGGCGACTTCGTCGGCGAGAACTTCCTCGCCCCGGACGTGGTCCGCGCCCGCCTGCACGCCCTCGGTATCGGCCGCCGGCTGGGGGCCTGGCTGGCCGAGCCCGCACACGCGGACCGGGTCACCGCCGAGCTCGCCACGGCGTTGCGCGGGGCCCTGACAGTACTGCGCGACTCCGACGTCCAGGCCGTCGTCGGGGAGGCCATCACGCGCCGCGCGGAGTCCGCCGAGATCGCGCCGGGCATCGGCAAGACCCTGGAGCGGGTCGTCGCGGACGGCGGGCACCACCGGGTCGTCGACCTGGTGTGCGCCAAGGCGCGCGACTGGCTGGTGACGCACGGGGACTCGGTGATGGGCGCCGTCCAGGGCGGTGCGCCGGGCTGGACCCCGCGGTTCGTGGACCGCAAGGTCGGCGAGCGCGTGTACAAGGAGCTGCTGCGCTTCCTCACGGAGATGCGGGACATGCCGCAGCACCCGGCGCGCGGGGCGGTGGACCGCTTCCTGACGGACTTCGCGGCCGACCTCCAGGCGGACACGGACACCCGGGCCCGGGTGGAACGGCTCAAGACCGAGATCCTGGAGCGGGAGGAGATCCAGGACGTGATCGCCTCCGCGTGGACGGCGATCAGGTCGCTGATCCTGGCGGCCGCTGAGGACGAGCGCAGCGAGCTGCGGCTGCGGGTACGGGCGTCGCTGCTGTCGCTGGGGACGAGGCTGGCCACGGACCAGCGGGTGCAGGACAAGGTGGAGGGGTGGATGGAGGGCGCGGTGGTGTACGTGGTGACCACCTACCGGGCCGAGATCACCTCGCTGATCACCGAGACGGTGGCCGGGTGGGACGCGGAGCAGACGACCCGCAAGATCGAGGCCCACATCGGCCGCGACCTGCAGTTCATCCGCATCAACGGCACGGTGGTCGGCGCCCTGGCCGGCCTCATGATCCACGCCGTGTCCCGAGCGTTCGGCGCGTGACCCCGGGGGCACGGGCGCCGGTACCACCGGCGACGCATGGCTGCCGTGCCGTGCCGTGCCGTGCCCCGCCGTGCCGCGCTAGGTACCGGTACCGGCACCGGTACCGGTACCGAGGACGGCCCGGGCGCCCCGGCCGCTGGAAGCACTGCCTTTCCGGCGCCGTGCGGGCCTGCCGCTGCGGCACCGCCGAGGTGTCGGGCGCGCCGGGCGGTCGGCGAGGGGAACGGGTGAGGTGGTGGCGTGGCTCCCGTGCCGCAACGGGCCTCGGGAGCGGCGGGGTGGTGCCGCCCCGGCACCCGTGGCCTCGGCTGTGCCGGCCGGCCGTGGCCTCGGCCGGCCGTGGGGTGGGCAGGGCGGCCCCGGTTGGTCAGCCCCGGTCGGTCAGCCGCGGTCGGCCACGGCCCAGGCGGTGGTGGCCACGACCGCGGTCGCGCCGAGCACGGCCGGCCACGCCCCGACCTTCTTCGCCAGCGGGTGCGCGCCCGCGAAGCCGGCCAGGTACAGCGCCCCGAGCCCGGCCGCCGCGGGGACGCCGCCGCGCCGGTGCCACTCGCGCCCGGCCGCGATCCCGGCCGCGCCCAGGACGACACCGCCCAGCTGACGCTTCTTGGTCCACCGGGCGACGGCGTAACCGCCGACCAGTCCGACGGCCGCCATTGCGGAACTCGGTACCCGCGCCATTCCCAACTCCCTCGTCAGTTCGTCGAATCCGTGTATCGGTGCTTGTGCGTGCGCGCGCCGTGTGGTCGCGGCTCGGGCCCCGCGTCTGCGCCCGGCCCGATCCCCACTGCACCACACCACACCGCAGGGCCCCCGCACATACGCGTACGTACGCGCGGCGGGCCCGTCTACGAGGCTAACGCGGCCGCTTCGGTACCCGGCCGGCGGCAGCCAGCGCCCCGAGCACGAGCACGGCCCCGCCGATCACCGCGTCCGGTACGGCCTCCTGCACGGCACGCGGCAGCAGTGCGACCACACCCAGAACGAGAAGGAAGGCGAGGGCGCACCGGCCGGCCGCCCGAAGCAGTCTGTCCACGGGCTGCTCAACGCGGCTGCCCGGTCCGCGACACGCACGCGGAGGAGGGGATTTGTCGCACACTCGCCGGATCCGTGCGGTACGCGCCCCGTGGTCCCGGACGGGCATACAGTCGCCGTCCCACCCCAATCGGGACGAAGAGAGAGGTGCGGACATCGTGATCTGCTACGGAGCGGCCGTCCTCGACCTCGCGGACGAACTCGTCGACGCCTACGCCGAGGTGTTCTCGGCACCGCCGTGGAACGAGGGTGCGGAAACCATTCGCCAGTTCGCGTCCCGGCTACAGTCCGACAGCCGGCGCCCCGGCTTCCGCACGGCGATCGCCCAGTCCGCCGCGGGCGTCGACGGCTTCGCCACGGCCTGGCTCACCCCGGCCGACTTCCCCTCCGACCGCGGGTACGCCCAGGTCGCCGCACAGCTCGGCCCGGACCGGGTACGGGACCTCCTCGCGGGTGCGCTGGAGATCGACGAGCTCGCCGTACGCCCGTACGCGCGCGGCCGCGGCACCGGCCGGGCCCTGCTCGCCGAGGTCACCGCCGACGCGCCGGACCGGCGGGCGTGGCTGCTGACCTCCCGCCTGGCGGCGGACACGGTGGCCACCTACCGCCGCCTGGGCTGGCACGAGGTCCCCGCCCTGCCGACCACCCACACCACCGCTGTGATCGTCTTCCTCTCCCCGGACCACCCGGGCCGCTGATCGGCCGGGCCGCTGACCGGACCCGGACGGGTGGGGCTGGGCCAGGCCGCTCTGGGCTGGGTGGGGCTGCACGGGGAGGCCGTGGCCGGGTCGAGCTGACCCGAGCCGGGCCGGGCGGGGCGGGGCGACGGATGGAGCCGGTCCGGGCGGTTGACCGGGCCGGGGGCGGGCTGGGCTACGCCGGGCGGGGTGGGCCGGGCAGACGGGTCGGTCGGGCCGGTGCGGCGGGGCCGGGTGAGCCGGGGAGGGGCAGAAGGGTCGGGCAGGGGTCCCGGGGTCGTGGGGCGGGCATACCGCCGGCATGATCACACCGAAGCTCCCGCCCCGGTTCCGCAGGCAGCTCAACCTCGCCACCCGCCACCAGCTCACCGCCTCCGGCGTCCCGGACGGCACCGTCACCTCCCGCACCCGCCCCGGGGGCCCCTGGCAGCGCTTACTGCCGCGCGTGTACCTCCTCCAGACCGGCCCCCCGGACCACCGCCAGCGCGCCCTCGCCGCCGTCCTGTACGCCGCCGAGCCCGCCGTGGACCCGCTGTCCGGCGCGACGGCCGCCCTCACCGGCGGCGCCGCCCTGGCCCTGCTCGGCATCCGCGACGCCTCCTGGACCCCGGCCGACGTCCTGGTCCGCGCCCCGCGCAAGCCGGCCGCCACCGCCGAGGTGCGGCCCGTACCGACGACTCGTTGGCCCCAGACGATCTCGGTGGCGGGCATCCCCTCCACCCGCCCCGTCCGGGCGGCGGCCGACTTCGCCTCGCGCGCCACCGACCCCGACCGGGTCCGCGCGATCCTGGCCCACGTCGTCCAGTCCGGCTGGTGCCACCCGCAGGACCTGTACGCCGAACTCCGCACCGCGCGCCTCCTGCGCCGTCCGGCGATCCGCGCCGCGGCCGCGGAACTCGTGGCCGGGGTCCGCTCCCCGGCCGAGGCCCGGGCCCGTGACGCCCTCACCGCGACGGACCTCCCGACCCCGCTGTGGAACGCCCGCCTCTACACCCCGGACGGCGCCTTCCTGGCCAGCCCCGACGCGTACTGGCCCGACGAGGGCGTCGCCCTGGAGATCGACTCGGCCGAGTACCACTACACCCGCGACGCCTGGCAGGCCACCCTCCGCCGCCGGCTCCGCCTGGAGTCCCACGGCATCCTGGTGGTCAGCGCGACCCCGTCGATGATCCGCGACACCCCCGACGAGGTCACCAGGGCCCTCCGCGCCCTCCTGACCCTCACTTCCACCCGCCCCAGCCCACCGAGGGCGGTGGCCCGCGGCCACCAACAACTCGAACTGCCGCTCCGCTGCTGAGGGGGTACGGGCCACTGCGGCCCGGATCACGCCGTGGGCGGCATCACGCCGCGGCCGGGATCACGCCGTGGGCGGCCGGCCGTGGCACTCCGCGTAGGGCTTGGTCGAGGTGCACCAGCAGGGGGCGTTCGGGGACGGGGGCCACGGGGTGGCCTTGCCGCGGGCGGCCAGGGTCGTCGCGTACTCCGGGAGGAGGGACGGGGAGGCCGGGGAGGTCTTCTCCGACGCGGCGAACGCCTCGTACGAGGGGACGCTGGCCGTGACGATGCCGAGGTTCGTCGTGCCCGAGGCGGCCAGGGCGCGCAGCGACGTCTCGATCTGGGTGAGGTGTGCCTCGTGCGAGGGGTACTCCGCCGCCAGGGTCGGGTAGCTGGTCAGGAGCTCGGCCAGCTCCCGCTGCGGCCAGTGCAGGATCGCCACCGGGAAGGGGCGGGACAGGGCGGCACGCCGGTCGCCCAGCTCCGCGCGGAGCCGGGCGATCTCGGCACGGAGCTCGGCCGGGTCGTCGGAGCCCAGGGCCCAGATGCGCTTCGGGTCGTGCAACTCGTCCAGCGGGATCGGGCCGGTGTGACGGGTGTCGGCGACCATGTCCCAGTCGTCGTGCGGGAGCCCGAGCAGGCGGCGCACCCGGTGGCGGCCCGTGAGGAGCGCGGTGGTGGCCGGAGTCAGCGGTGCGGCGTCCGAGATGAGGAGGGTGGCCGCCTGGGTGAAGCACTCCTCCGAGTCGGCGAGCTCGTCGTGGGCCTCCAGGGCCTCCGCGATGACCTCCCAGGGGGCCGGGTCCGAGGGGGCCGCGGCCCGGATGCCCTGGATGAGGGCGCGTGCCTCGGGCTCGTGCCCGTACTCCCACAGGTTCGCGGCCTGCAACGCCTTGATCAGGTGGACGTTGGCCGGTTTGCCGGCGAGGAGTTGGTCGTAGAGCGCGCTCGCCCGCTCTCGTGCGTCGGCCAGTTCGAGATGGGCCGCGGCCTGGAGCAGCAGCGGCTCCTGGTCCTCGGGGTAGCGGGTCGCCGTGCGGATCAGGCGCTCGGCTTCGGCGATGTGCTCGGCAGGCGTGTCGGGGCGCATGGTTCACACCGTACTGCCGCTGGTCTGTTGGCGGGGGAGGTCTTAAGGTGCGCCCCGTGCGGGATCACATGCGTGTGGTGGTGCACGGCCGCGGAGCGGGGTCCTCCCGGGCCGGTTTGCGGGGGTTGCACGGGGTGCGGGGGTTGCGCGGGGTGCAGGGGTTGCGCGGCGTGCGCGGTTTGTTGTGGGTGGCCGCCGAACTGGCCGTCACGGTGGGTGTGGTGGTGCTGCTGTTCGTCGTGCACCAGGTGTGGTGGACCAACCGGCTCGCCGCTGCCTCGGCCCAGCGGCAGGTCGCGGCGCTGGAGAGGGGGTGGGGAGGGCTCGGTCCTGCTCCTGGGGAGCTCGGAGGTTCCTCGCCCGCGCCCGCGCCTACGGCTGTGCCTGCGCCTGCGCCTGCTGCATCGGGTTCGTCGGCGACTGGTGGGGGTGGTTCTGGCCCTGGCTCCGTTGGGGCCGGTGGGGGGTCGGGGCCGGTCTCTGCGTACGGTGTGCTGCGGATTCCCCGGCTCGGTGTCGTCGCGCCGATCGCGCAGGGGGTCGACAAGCGGTCCGTGCTCGACAAGGGGTACGCCGGTCACTACCCCGGGACCGCCCAGCCAGGTGCGGAGGGCAACTTCGCGCTGGCCGGGCACCGCAACACCCACGGGGAACCGTTCCGGTACATCAACCGGCTGCGGGCCGGGGACGAGTTGGTCGTCGAAGTGCGGGGGCGCACGTTCACGTACACCGTGCGCAAGACGCTGGCCGAGACGAGCGAGCGCGACGTCGGGGTGATCGCACCGGTACCGCGGAGCGCGGTCAGGCCGGAGTACGGGTTCGGCGAATCCGGCGCGTACATCACGCTCACCACCTGCACGCCCGAGTTCTCCTCCAAGTACCGGCTCGTGGTGTGGGGGACGCTGGTCCGTTAAGTGGCTTGGCCGGCGGGGGCGTTGTCGGTGGGGGCGGTTAGTATCGGGGTGCGCGCGTGCGTGTGTGCGTGCGGGGGTCGTGGAGGTGAGCGACCGCGGGCGGTCGAGAGGGGGTGGGTCGGGTCGTGGACGAGCAGGTGGACGAGCAAGGTGGCGAGAGCCGGGTGTCTTTGCGGTCCTACCGGTCCTACCGGTTCTCCCGGTCTTTCCGGTCTCTCGGGGCTCGATGGTCCGGTTCCCTCGTCGGGGCTGTCGCTTCGCGGCTGGCGCCGCTGCTGCTGCTCGCGGGATCCCTGTGGCTGTTCGCCGGGGAGAGCGGGCCGGGCGCCGTCATGGTCGCCCTCGCAGCCACCGCCGCCGCCGTCACCGTAGGGGTTGCCGCCCTGGTGGCGCGCCTCGTGCGGCCCGTGCCGCCCCACCGCATACGTACCGCGATCCGTGATCGCGAGCAGCGTACGGCGTTCCTGCCACAGCGTGATCCCGATGCCTCGGGCCGGTCGCGGCCCAGGGCGCCCGGCCGTCTCGTCCTGACGGCCGCGTAGGGGCGCGCAGCGTCGCTGCCTACCCTTTCTGCTTTCCGCTCCGCCCACGTTGCCCGTGCTGCCTGCTGTGTCGGGCGCGGGCGCCGGGCTTTGCTGTGCGTCCCTCGCGGGTCGTCGCGCCGAAATGCATGTCTGTCTTTCGACGTTCGACGAGACCCCTCGGAGGGCCCGCGTGTCCGTTTTCACTGATCTTGTTGTCGAGCTGGGCCGGCTCCTGGAGCCGGCACTGCCCGGGTCCGCGACCGCTGCGGCGATCGTGCTGTTCACCGTCCTCGTACGGCTCGCCCTGCACCCGCTGAACCGTGCCGCCTTCAAGGGCGCCACGCCCGTAGCCGGGTGCCTGCCGATGCTCTTGCAGGCGCCGGTGTTCATCCTCATGTACCGGTCCTTCACCACGCCCGGTGAGCTGCTGGACCACCGGCTGTTCGCGGCCCCGTTGAGCGCGCGGTGGGTTGACGCGCTCGGGGCCGGGGGTGTGCTCGGGGCGCAGGGGATGGTGTTCCTCGCGCTGTTCGCGGTGATCGCCGTGGTTGCCGCGTTGAGTGCGGTGCGGGCGCGGCGGACGGCTGCGTTGGTGGGGGTTGCTTCTGCCCCTGCCCCTGCCCCTGCCCCTGCTGCTGCTTCTGGTCCGGGGGCTGGTGCCCGTGCCCGTGCCCGTGCGGGTGCGTCGGCGGGGGTTGAGCTGAGTGCGGAGCAGCGGGAGATGTTGCGTCGGGTGGGCGGCGTACTGCCGCTGCTGTCCTTCGGGACGCTGATCACCGCCGCCGTGGTGCCGCTGGCCGCCGGGCTGTACCTCGCGACCACCACCGCCTGGTCGGTGGCCGAGCAGGCTTGGCTCCGGTACCGGAAGGAGCGGTTCGAGGTGGCGGGCGGGGCATAGGGCCGCCGCGGAGTCGGTTCCGGCCGGGCGTTCCAGTCCGTGAACAGGGTCTTGCGGATTGTTCGAGGGTCTTGGAGGATCAGCCAATCCTCCGATGGCCGCACCCATCGTCCGGCCCGGGGCACGCCCATGGGCCGACCACCCTCGACCACGGGAGAATGCCCATGAAGCTGCTACGAGTCGGACCGGTCGGGGCGGAGCGCCCCGCGCTGCTCGACGAGGACGGGTCGCTGCGCGACCTGTCCGGCCTGGTCACGGAGGTGGACGGCGCCCTGCTCGCCGACGACTCCGTGCTGTCCCGGGTCCGGGAGGCTGCGGCGTCCGGGGAACTCCCGGTCCTGGAGGCGGAGGGGCTGCGGATCGGTGCGCCGGTGGGCCGCATCGGCAAGGTCGTGGGCATCGGGCTGAACTACTTCGGGCACGCCGCCGAGATCGGTGCCGAGCCGCCCGCCGAGCCGATCCTGTTCCTCAAGGCCGCGGACACGGTGGTCGGGCCGGACGACACCGTCCTGATCCCGCGCGGCAGCGCGAAGACGGACTGGGAGGCCGAGCTCGGCGTGGTCATCGGCAGCACGGCCCGCTACCTGGCCTCCGTCGAGGAGGCACTCGCCCACGTGGGCGGGTACGTGCTGGTGAACGACGTCTCGGAGCGGGAGTTCCAGATCGAGCGCGGCGGCACCTGGGACAAGGGCAAGAACTGCGAGACCTTCACCCCGCTCGGCCCGTGGCTGGTGACCGCCGACGAGGTCCAGGACCCGCAGGTGCTGGACGTCAGGCTGTGGGTCAACGGAGAGCTCAAGCAGGACGGCAACACCGCCGACCAGATCTTCCCCGTCGGCGAGGTCGTGCGGTACCTGAGCCAGTTCATGACCCTCTACCCCGGCGACGTCATCGTCACCGGTACGCCGGCCGGCGTCGCCATGGGCCGGCCGGAGCCGAAGCCGTACCTGCGGGCCGGCGACGTCGTGGAGCTGGAGATCGAGCGGCTGGGGCGGCAGCGGCAGGTGTTCAAGAGCGCCTAGCGTTTGGTGCGGGTGCGGGTGCGGGTGCGGGTGCGGGTGCTGGTGCTGGTGCTGGTGCCGGCTGTTTTGAGGTCGGCCGCAGGGGGTGGGTGGGCGTGTGCGTCCACCCGCTGCGGCCGTGTCGTGGTCAGCGCTTGGTCGCCATGCGCCGGCGGTGTCCCGCGTAGAGCAGGCCCGTGCCCGCGCCCAGGGCGGCTGCGCCCGCGCCCGCCGCCACGGCCAGCTGCGCGTTGGCGCCCGTGCTGGCCAGTGGGCCGGAGCTGCCGGGCGGGGTCGCCTTGGTGCTGCTTCCGGTGCCGGTGCCGGTGCCGGTTGCGGAGTCGTTGTCCGAGGCGGACTTGGCGGCGGAGTCCTTGCTGCCGCTCTTGTCGCCGCCCTTGCTCTCGTCCTTGCCGCCCTGGTCGCCCGCGGCCTTGTCCTTGGCGCGCGCGGCGTGCTGCCCGTTCTTGAGGAACTCGATGCGGTCGGCGGGCGTTCCCTTGAGGGCGGCGAGAGCGGCCTTCTTCAGCTCCGGTCCGGCCCCCTTCAGCATGGCCGAGATGAGGGCGGAGTTGTCGTCGTCGCGCAGCTCGTGCTGCGTCGTCGTCACGAACGTACGCAGCTCGGCGGGGGTCGGGTTCTTCTCCAGGAGCCTGACGATCCCTTCCTTGAGGCCCGGCCCGGCGTCCTTCATCATCCCGAGCAGCGCGACCCGGTCGTCCTCGGCGCGGGCCTTGTGCTGCCCGTTCTGGACGAACTCGCGCACCTCGTCACGCGTGCCGCTGCTCAGCAGCTTGTTCACCGCCTCCGTGACCGCCTTGCCCGCGCCGGGGAGCATGCGCGCCAGCTCCGCCTTGTCGTCCTCGAAGCGGGCGACGTGCTGCCCGTTGCGCAGGAACTCGGTGAGCGCCTCGCGCGTGTTGACGGCCATGGCGGCGTCGCCGGCCTTCCGTACGGCCGGACCGCCGGCCTCGGTGATACGGGCGACCAGTACGCGGTCGTCCGACAGCTGCTGCTTGGCCCACTCGACGTCGAGGAACTTCCGCATGTCCTCGGCCGTTCCCTTGAGTGCCTTCTCGGCTGCCTCGCGGACGCCCGGCCCGGTCGCCGGGTCGGCCAGGATCGCCTGGATGGAGGCCCGGTCCTTGGCGGCCTGCGGGTCCTCACCCGGCTTGTCCTGCTGCTGCCCGCTCCCGCCGACCGGGTCCTTGCCGAGGACGGCCGGAGCGGCTGCCGGCTTGCCGACCGCCGCGGCGGCGAAGGCTTCGGCGGCGAAGGCCGGCGAGGCCAGCAGGACGGCCGGGGCGATCGCGGCCGTGACGACGGCCGAGGCGATCCGGAGCAGCTTCACGAGGCGGGTCCATCCTTCACGAGCGAACGAGTGTGCTGATCGTCAGATTGTGAAGGATAGATCGTTTGTTCCGGGTGCCGTGGCTATGAGCCGTTTCTATTACCGTCCTGTGGCGTGGAGCCGGCGGTGGGCGGGCCGGCTGGGCTCTTCTCAGAGGGCGACGGTGACGCCGTCGCGGGACGAGACGCGCGCGGCCTCCAGCACTGCCAGGCACTGCGCCGCCTCGTGCGCGGTGACCGGAGCCTGCCCGCCGCCGCGCAGTGCGGCCGCCACGGCCGCGTAGTACGCGGGGTAGTCGCCCGGCAGGGTGGGCACGGGGGTCCCGCCACCGGTCAGCGGGGACTCGCCGGAGCCCAGGCGGCCCCACATGTGCTCGGGCTCCTCGCCCCAAGGCGTGCCGTCGCTGGCCGGCCGGTGGCCCTCGCGCAGCGCGGCCTCCTGCGGATCGAGGCCGTACTTCACGTAGCCGGCGCGGGAGCCGAGGACGCGGAAGCGGGGGCCGAGCTGGGCGGTGGTGGCGCTGACGTAGAGGTGGGAGCGGACGCCGTTCGCGTGCGTGAGGGCGATGAAGGTGTCGTCGTCCGTCTCGGCGCCCGGGCGTCGCACGTCGGTCTCCGCGTACACGCGTACGGCGGGGCCGAAGAGCACGAGCGCCTGGTCCACGACGTGGCTGCCGAGGTCGTACAGCAGGCCGCCGATCTCCTCCGGGGCGCCGGACTCGCGCCAGCCGCCCTTGAGCTGCGGGCGCCACCGCTCGAAGCGGGACTCGAAGCGCTGGACGTCGCCGAGTTCGCCGGCGGAGAGGAGGCGGCGCAGGGTGAGGAAGTCGTTGTCCCAGCGGCGGTTCTGGAAGACGGAGAGGAACGTTCCGGTCCGGTCGGCGAGCTCGGCGAGCTCGCGGGCCTCGGCGGCGGTCGCGGCGAGGGGCTTGTCCACGACGACCGGGATGCCGGCGTTCAGGGCGGCCGTGGCCAGGGGGACGTGCGTCTTGTTCGGGGAGGCGATGACGACCAGGTCCAGGGCGGCCTCCGGGTCCGGGTCCCGGGCCCATGCGTCTTCCGGTGACGCGGTGATGCGGACGTCCGGGTAGGCCTCGCGGGCCTGGGCCTGGCGGCCGGGGTCGGAGGTGACGACGGTGTCGAGGACGAGGCCGTCGGTGGCGGCGACCAGGGGGGCGTGGAAGACCGATCCGGCGAGGCCGTAGCCGATTACGGCTACGCGGAGGGGGCGGGTGGGGGTGGGCTTGGGGGGTGTGGGGGGTGTGGGGGGTGTGGGGGGTGTGGGGGATGTGGGGGGTGCGGGGTTCATGGGGTCACTTTGGCAACAGTGTTGCTTAAGTGCAAGGACGGGGGACAATGGGTGGGTGGAGTCTGAGTGGGAGTGGGGTAGCGGGGGTACGGGTCGGGTCGGTGCCGGCGGGGTCAACCTGCCCGCCCTGCGCGGGCACAACGATGCCCTCGTGCTCGCCCTGTTGCGCGGAGCCGGGGCCGCGGGCCTCGGGCGCGCCGACCTCGCCGCCCGTACGGGACTCACCCCGCAGGCCGTCAGCAAGATCACGGCGCGGCTGCGGGCCGAGGGACTCGTGGCCGAGGCCGGCCGGGGCGCGTCCACCGGCGGCAAACCGCGGACCCTGCTGCGGCTGGTGGCAGAAGCCCGGCACGCGGTGGGCGTGCACGCGGACCGCGATGAGCTGCGGGCGGTACGGGTCGACCTGGCGGGCCGGGTCGTGGACCGGTGCAGTGGCCCCCTGGACTTCGGGGCCGGTCCGGAAGCGGTGGTGGAGGCGGTCGTGCGGGCGGTCGGGCTGGTGCGCGGCCGGCTGCCGGAGCTGCTCGGGGTGGGGGTTGCCGCGCCGGGGCCGCTGGATTGGCGGGCCGGGGTCATGGGGCGGGTGACCGGACATCCGGAGTGGGAGGGGTTCCCGCTGCGTCGGGCGGTGGTGGACGGGCTGGGGCCCGACGCGCCGCCGGTGGTGGTGGACAAGGACACCAACGCGGGAGCTGCGGGGGCCGGTCCGGGGCCGGGCAACGCCGGCTCCGGGGCCTCCCTGTACCTGCATCTGGGCAGCGGCCTCGGCGCGGGGCTGCGGCTCGACGGTGAGGTGTACCGCGGGGCGCGCTCGGCGGCGGGGGAGTTCGGGCACCAGGTGCTGAGCCTGGACGGCCCGCCCTGCCGGTGCGGGGGGAGGGGCTGCGCCGAGGTGCTGTGCCTGGCCGCGGTGACCCGCGGGGACCTGCCGGAGGCGGCCCGGATCCTGGGCGAGGGCGCCGCCAACGTGGTGGCGCTGCTCGACGCGGACCGGGTGTGGCTCGGGGGACGCGTGGTGGATTCCGCCCCGGAGGTGTTCACGGCGGGAGTCCGCCGGGTCCTCCAGGTGCGCAGCCTCGGCGGCACCGCACCGGAGGTCGGCGTAGCCGCGGGCGGTGTGGCCGAGGGCGCGGCGGAGCTGGCGCTGGCGCCGTTCTTCGGGGGTGGGGGGCGTGTGGGGGGCGTGGGGAGCGTGGGGGTGTGGGGCGTGGGGGTTGAGAGCTGAAGGGTGAGAGCTGAGGGGGTTCGGGGGTAGGGGCCGCCCGCCTGGGAGGGGGCGACTGCTCGGCGGGGGCGCGGTGGGCGGGGCCCCCTTGGTCGGGGGCGCCAGGATCGAGCGGGTTTCCCGGCAGCTCTTTGTCCTTCCGGGGCGGGCCGGTCCCTCAAGGGCGCTCCTCCTTCGTCGTCGCGTCGCTTCGCGATGGCCTTCGGCCACCCCTGACCGACCGGCCCACCCCGGAATGCCAAAGAGCTGCCGGGAAGCCCCGGAGGAACGGGCCGGAGCACACGAGTCGGATGCGGCCCCGTCAGAGATGCGACGGGCGGGTTGCCGCTGGCGGGGACCCGCTCCCGGGACTTCTGAGGGGAGGGGGGAGGGGGCGGGCGCGGGTGTTGTGGGTGTCTGCGCCGATCAGGCGTAAACGGGTCGTGTCGGGGCGTGGCTGGGGGCCGGGTGTCGCGCGCGCGTGGCAGGGTGCGGGCAGGCCGTGGTGATTGTCGCCTCGTCCGACCGTCAGTCCGTCCGGCGAGCAGCGAAGCGAAGGTCTGCCATGCGGAAGAGGTCTGCCATGCGACTGCGCGAAGTCCTTGCTCTCTCCGCCGCGCTGGTTGCCGTCGCCGCCCCGACCGCGGGCGCCGACGTCGGTACCGGCGGTGGTGCCCGGCCCGCGCCCGCGCTGCCGTCGCGGGCTCATGCGACGTGTGGGGACGGGAAGAGCAGTGCCTTTCCGATCGGGGCCCGTATCCGTGGTGGTCCGGCCGTGTACCGGACCGGCGGCGGGGCGCAGAGTTGGTTCCTCGATCTGACGAACACCACCGGCGGTGAGTGCACCGCCATCCATCCCGTGGTGGTGTTCACGGACGAGGCGCGGGTGCTGCGTCCGGAGCACGTGCGGATGGAGTTCGAGGCTCCCGGCGGGACGTTCCCGGTGAGTCTGGAGCGGAGCGACCGGGACGAGATCATTGCCGTTTTCGACGGCGGGTCTGCGTTTCCCGGGTTCGCCGTGGGGGGTGGCGGGTCGCTGACCGTGCGGGTGTACCTGGAGTTCGCGCCGGACGCCCCTGCCGGGGAGGTGGTGGTCGACGCGGCCCTCGTGCAGCGTCGGGCCGATGACGGCGACTGGGTCGGTGAGGCCGGCGGGTACCGGTTCTCCGTCGAGCGGCCGCACGGTGAGGCGGGGGAGGCCGGGGCCCTCGCGCACACCGGCGAGCGGGCGTACGGGGGTGCGGTGGCTGTTGTGGCGGTGGTGTTGGGCGGGGGGTTGGTGTTTGTCGGGCGTCGGTTGAGGAGGGCGAGGGGGGCCGTGTGAGGGGTGGGCGGGTGCGGACACTTCGGTTGCGTACAGTCCGAGGGTGGAAGAACACCGTCCTGGGTCGCCCGTGCGTTCCGGCATTCCGGGGCACGGCCGCATCCCCAAGTACTACGCCGTAAAGGCCCGGATCGCCGGGCTCCTCGATGATGTCGGTGAAGGCGGGCTGCTGCCCACCGAACGCGACCTCGCCGAGCGCTACGAGGTGTCCCGCGAGACCGTGCGCCAAGCACTGCGGGAGCTGCTGCTCGAAGGGCGGATCCGGCGCTCCGGTCGCGGGACCGTCGTGGCCGGGCCCAAGCTCGAACAGCCGCTGTCGTTGGCGAGCTACACCGAGGGCGTGCGGCGTCAGGGCCGGCGGCCCGGCCGAAACCTGATCGGGCTCGAACAGTTCGCCTGTCCGCCCGATCTGGCTCCCGGTATCGGCGCCGAGGCCGGTGAGGCCGTGTGGCACCTGGAGCGTGTCCTGCTGGCCGACGACGAGCGGGTGGGGCTGGAGAGCACGTACATCCGGGTGGCCCGGGCGCCGCGGCTGGACAGTGATTTCCGGCCGGACTCGTCGTTCTACGGATACCTGCGCGAGCGGCTCGGGATCGCCTTCGGGGACGCCGACGAGAAGTTGGAGACGGTGCTCGCCACGCCGCGCGAGGCGCTGTTGATCGGTACGCCGCCCGCGCTGCCGGTCGCTGTCACCGGGAGGTAACGGGTCTGGTCCAAATGGCCGGGGGTGTTCACCGTTTCGTTGGCGGCGGGACCCCGGAGGTCCATGCTCCGCACCCACCGTTGTCGGCGTGAGAGTCATAGTCGTCGGAGGCGGCGTGGCCGGAACCATGCACGCCTGGCAAGCGGTCGAGCGCGGCCACGAGGTCGTCCACATCGAGCGGAAGCCGAAGCCCGTGGCGCGTCACTGCGCAATTTCGGCCAGATCTGGGTCAGCGGACGGGCCGGGGGCGAGGAGCTCGACACGGCTCTGCGGGCCCGCGAGCTGTGGGAGGAGATCGGCGCCCGGGTCCCCGGCCTGGGCTTCCGGGCCAACGGGTCCCTGACGCCGGTCCGGAACGCGGCCGAGTACGCCGTCGCCGAAGCCGCCGTGGCCCGGCCGGATGCCGCCGCCCGCGGCTACAGGCTGGTCACCGCCGGCGAGGCCCGGGAGATCACCCCCGCGCTGCGCGGCAGCTTCGAGGCCGCCCTGTGGTGCGAGCGGGACGCCGCCGTCGAGCCGCGCACCGCACAGGTGCACCTGCGTGACGCGCTGCTCGCCTGCGGGCGCTACACCTGGCTGCCCGGGCGGGAGGTGCGCGAGGTCGTCGGGAGCGCGAGCGCTCGGGACGACCACGGTGACGTCCACCGCGGGGACGCCGTGGTGCTGGCCACCGGGGCCTGGCTGTCCGGGCTCGTCCGGGAGCTGGCGCCCGAACTGCCGGTGCGGCGGGTCCGGCTGCAGATGATGCAGACCGACCCGCTGGGCGAGGTCCTGAACACTTCCGTGGCCGATGCCGACAGCTTCCGGTACTACCCCGCCTACCGGAGCGCCGCCCTCGACGCGCTCGACGCGGCGCAGCCGCAGGACCCGGTGGCGGCCGGGCACAAGATGCAGCTGCTGACGGTCCAGCGCCGGGACGGCGGTCTGACGATCGGTGACACCCACGAGTACGAGCACCCGTTCGCCTTCGACACCGTCGAGGAGCCGTACGAGTACCTCACCGGGGTGGTCGAGTCCTTCCTGGGCCGCCCGCTGCCGAGGATCCGCCACCGCTGGGCGGGCGTGTACGCGCAGTGCGTCGACACCTCCCGCGTCGTCCACCGCGAGCAGGTCCGCGACGGGGTATGGCTCGTGACCGGGCCCGGCGGCCGCGGGATGACCTGCTCGCCCGCCATTGCCGAGACCACTGCCGACGAGATGGGTTGGTGACCACTGTGAGCAGCAATCTTGTAGTCCTGGACATGGCCGGTACCACCGTGGCCGACGGCGGCCTCGTCGAGCGGGCCTTCGCCCGCGCCGCCGAGCGCCTCGGCGTGGAGGCCGGCACCGCCGACTTCGACGCCAAGCTCCAGTACGTGCGGGACACCATGGGCGAGTCGAAGATCTCCGTCTTCCGGTCCCTGTTCGGTACGGAGGAGCTCGCCCGGCAGGCCAACTCCGCGTTCGAGGAGGCGTACGCCGAGCTCGTCGACGGCGGGCTCGTCGCGCCGCTGCCCGGTGCGCGCGAGGCCATCGAGAAGCTGCGCGCGGGCGGCCGGACCGTGGTCCTGACCACCGGTTTCGCGCGGGTCACGCAGGACGCCGTCCTCGACGCCCTCGGGTGGCGGGGGCTCGCCGACCTCACGCTGTGCCCCGCGGACGCGGGCGGCCGCGGCCGCCCCCACCCGGACATGGTGCTGACCGCGTTCCTGCGGACCGCCGCGGTCGACGACGTACGGGACGTGGTGGTCGCCGGCGACACCGCGTACGACATGCTCAGCGGCTGCCGGGCCGGCGCCGGGATCGTGGCCGGTGTGCTCACCGGCACCCACGACCGCGCCGTACTGGCGGACCACGGTGCCACCCATGTCCTCGGCTCCGTCGCCGAGCTGCCCGGCCTGCTGGAGGGGGGCGGGGCGTGAGCGGGATCCGTTTCGAGTCGGTCAGCGTCGCGTACGGCGGCAACACCGTCCTGGACCGGCTCGACCTGACCGTGGAACCGGGCGAGGTCATGGCCCTGCTCGGGCTCCGGGTCGGGCAGGACCACCGCGCTGCGCGCGGTCGCCGGCTTCGTCCGCCCGGCGTCCGGCCGGGTCCTGATCGGCGGCCGGGACGTCACCGCGCTGCCGCCGCACAAGCGCGGCATCGGCACGGTCGTCCAGCAGTACGCGCTCTTCCCGCACCTGAAGGTCGAGGAGAACGTCGCCTTCGGGCTGAAGGCGCAGAAGTCCCCGCGGGCCGAGATACCCGCCCGGGTCGCCGAGGCCCTGGAGATGACCGGGATGGCCGCGTACGCCGAGCGGCACCCCCGCGAGCTGTCGGGCGGCCAGCAGCAGCGCGTCGCGATCGCCCGCGCGCTCGCCATCCGGCCCGGAGTGCTGCTGCTCGACGAGCCGCTGTCCGCGCTCGACGCCCAGCTGCGCTCCGGGATGCTCGCCGAACTGGCCCGGCTGCACCGCGAACTGCTCGACGTGTCGATGCTGTACGTCACCCACGACCAGGTCGAGGCGCTCACCCTCGCCGACCGCATCGCCGTCATGGACCGGGCGCGGCTCCAGGACTGCGGCACCCCGCAGGAGCTGTACCGGTCCCCGAGCACCGGGTTCACCGCCTCCTTCGTCGGCAACGCCAACCTGCTGCCGGTGACCGTCGCCGACTCCGGGGCGGTGTTCGCCGGCCGGAAGCTGGAGCTGGACCGCGGCCGGGCGGCGCCGGGCGCGCAGGCGACCCTGTGCATCCGCCCGCACCTGCTCGCACTCGGCGCCGGGACCGGGCCCAACGCCCTGACCGGCACCCTCAGCGAGGTGCAGTGGCGCGGCTCGACCCGCCGGCTGTACGTCGACGTGGACGGCCACCGGGTGACCGCGGACCTGCCCGAGCTGCGCGAGACCCCGGCGCTGGGCGACCGGGTGACCCTGCACTTCGCACCCCGCGACGCGGTGCTGCTGGCTGCGGGGGTGGGCGATGGGTGAGGCCGCCGTGTCCGCCGCTCCCGCCGTGCCCGCCGCGTCCGCGGCCGCGCGGTCCCGGCTGCCGCGCGGGCTGTGGGCGCTGCCGCCTGTGGCCGCGCTCGCGCTGGTCTTCCTCTACCCGCTCGCGATGGTCGTCCGGGAGTCCCTCAGCCCCGAACACGGCGGGGCCTTCTCCGCCTACGGCGCGGTGTTCGCCTCGCGGTCCTTCCGCGAGGCGCTCGGGACCACGGTGTGGCTGGTCGCCGGGGCCACGGTCGGCTGCCTGGTCCTCGGGTTCGTCCTCGCGCTGGTCATCGCCTTCGTCCCGTTTCCGGGAGCGCGGGCCGTCGCCAAGTTCATCGACGTGTTCCTGTCGTTCCCCTCGTTCCTCATCACCCTGGCCCTGCTCTTCGTCTACGGGTCGGTCGGTCTGGCCAACGGGCTGTGGACCGATGCGTTCGGAGGTGCCGAAGGGCCGTTCCGGTTCCTGGCCACCCCGTGGGGCGTGCTCCTCGCGGAGATCACGTACTGCACGCCCTTCGTGATGCGTCCGCTGCTCGCCGCCTTCTCCCAGCTCGACACCGCACAGCTGGAAGCGGCCTCCTCGCTCGGGGCGCGGCCCGCCCGGACAACGACCCGTTCGACCCCCTGCGCCCCAACCTCCAGGCCCGCGTGGACGAGACGGGCATCCCGGCGGGCGTGAAGGGCTTCACGCACACCCCGCCGGCCGGCTGGTCCGTCGACAACTCCCGGACGGGCTCGGGCGGTGTCACCGAGTGGGCCGGATGGGCCTTCGCCACCGACGAGTTCTGGAGCCAGTCCCAGCGCGACCAGTGGCGCGAGCTGAACGTCCGCTCCCGTGACGTCTTCGCGGTCGCCGACTCCGACGAGTGGGACGACAGGACCCACACCGGAAGCTTCGATTCCACTCTGATCACCCCGGCCTGGCCGGTGACCGGCGGCACCACGCGCACCCTCACCTACCAGACCCACTACCGCCACGAGGCCGGCCAGACCGCCCAGGTCCTGGTCTCCTACAACGGCGGCACCCCGACCGTCGTCAAGAACCACACCGCCGACGCGGTCGCCAAGGCCGAGTCCCTGACCCTCCGGGTCCCGGCCGGAGCCACCAACGTACAGGTCCGCTTCCGGTACACCGGCAGCAACAACTGGTACTGGACCGTGGACAACGTCAAGCTCGGCTGACCCCAGGGGGGGCCGGTGCCCGGGCTGTGGACGACCTCCGCGTCCACGGCCCGGCACCGATAGGGTGGCGGAGACCACACTTTCAGGTCACCGGACACCGTCACCGGTGACGGTCACCGAGAGCGGAGAACAGTCCCGTGGCAGAGCGCAAGCCGATCGAATCCTGGCTGACCGACATGGACGGCGTCCTCATCCACGAAGGCACCCCGATCCCCGGCGCCGATGCCTTCGTCAAGCGGCTGCGCGAATCCGGCAAGCCCTTCCTCGTGCTGACCAACAACTCGATCTACACGCCGCGCGACCTGCAGGCCCGGCTGAGCCGCATGGGCCTCGACGTCCCCGTCGAGAACATCTGGACCTCTGCGCTGGCCACCGCGAAGTTCCTCGACGACCAGCGCCCGGGCGGCACGGCGTACGTCATCGGCGAGGCGGGCCTGACCACCGCCCTGCACGACATCGGCTACATCCTGACCGACCACGACCCCGACTACGTCGTCCTGGGCGAGACCCGGACGTACAGCTTCGAGGCGATGACGAAGGCCGTCCGGCTGATCAACGCCGGTGCCCGCTTCATCTGCACCAACCCCGACGAGACCGGCCCCTCCACCGAGGGCCCGCTGCCCGCCACCGGCGCCGTCGCCGCCCTGATCACCAAGGCGACCGGCAAGCAGCCGTACTTCGCCGGCAAGCCCAACCCGCTGATGATGCGGACGGGTCTGAACGCCATCGGCGCCCACTCCGAGAGCAGCGCGATGATCGGCGACCGGATGGACACCGACGTCCTGGCCGGCCTGGAGGCGGGCATGCAGACCTTCCTCGTGCTGACCGGTCTGACCACGGCCGAGGACACCGAGAAGTTCCCCTACCGCCCGACGCGGACGGTGGACTCCATCGCTGACCTGGTCGATCTTGTCTGATCCGATCGGCGCAACGGCGTGTCGCTCCGGATGCGGAGTGCCGCGCCGCACGTGAACCTCCTAGATGAGGAGGTTCACCATGCGCAGTGCTCTGATCGCTCTCCGCGCCGGCGGGCTGGCCACAGCCCTGGCGGCGTTCACCGCCGTCGCCGCCGGCCCCGCCGCGTCCGCACCCACCGCCTTCTTCGCGGGCGAGGAGGACCGCGGGGGCGTCTCGGTCGATCCTCACCGGGCCGAGCCGGGAGCGCAGGTCAAGCTGCGCGTCCGCGGCTGTGACGCCCGCTGGGCGACCGCCAGGTCCTCCGTCTTCGTGGCCGAGGCCCACCTGTCCTCCGGCCCGGACGGCGACGGGACGCTGCGGGGCGACACGATGATCAGCTCGCGGGCCGAGCCGGGCCGGTACGACGTCCGGGTCCGGTGCGAGGGCTCCGAACTGCGCGGCTCCCTGGAGGTCGGCCAGCGCGGGGGCCAGGCGCACGGGAAGGACTCGGCCAAGGACTCCGGGAAGGATCCGGGGAAGGGCCTGGGCCGGGACCCCGACAGGGATTCTTCGAGGGAGCGCGGCGAGGACTCCGCCAGGGGGCGGGGCGAGGACTCCGCGAGGGGGCGGGGCGAGGAATCGACCGGCGGGCGCGGTGAGGACTCCGGCAAGGAGCACGACAAGGACTCGGCGCGGGAGCGCGGCGAGGACTCCGCCAAGGAACGCGACGGGGACTCGTCGAAGGAGCACGGCCAGGGCGACCGGGACGAAGGCCGGGAGCGCCCGGACCCCCACGAGTCGCCGATCCGGCCGGTCCACGCCGGGGGCGGCGGCATGGCCGCCGAACTCGCGGAGACGGCCCGGATCGCGGAACGGGCGAAGCAGGCGGGCGGGACCGGGACGGCCGACGCGGCCGGCGGGGCCGACGGGGTCGGCGGGGCCGGGGCCGACGCGGCGCGGACTGCCGCCGTCGCCGCGAAGAAGGACCACGGGGCCGACGGCCCCGGCCTGCCGCACACCGTGATCGGCGCTGTCCTCGCCGCCGCGGCCACCCTGGCCGTCGCGGGCCGGGCCCTCACCCTGCGCCGTCGTCGCAGCGGCGAGTGAGGCACCGCCGGTGAGCGGCTCCGACGAGTCGGGAGCGTCCCCGACCGGGCGACTGCTGACCTTCGCCGCCTGGACGGTGCTGGTGCTCGGGCTGTGGCTGTGGGGCCGGGAGATCACCGGCATTCCGCCGCTGCCGGAGCCCGCCCGCGCGGGCGGGCCCGCGTTCCCGGTGCCCGGCCTGCCCGCCGCCCACGCCCCGCTGGCCGCGGCCCTGCCGGTGCGGGTCGAGGTGCCGTCGCTGGGCATCCGGGCCCCGGTGGTCCCGCGCGGCCTGGACGCCCGGGGCGCGATCGACCCGCCCCCGTACGGCAGCCCAGGCACGGTGGGCTGGTGGCAGGGGGGCACGACGCCGGGCGAGGCGGGGGCCGCGCTGCTGGTCGGGCACGTGGACACCGCGTCCAGACCGGCGGTGTTCTACGGCCTGAGCTCGGCGCTTCCGGGCGGCAAGGTGCGGGTGGTGCGGGCCGACGGCTCGGTCGCCGAGTTCACCATCGAGGACGTCCAGGTGTACGAGCGCACCAGCTTCGACCCGGACAAGGCGTACGGCCGGCGGATCGCGGGGCGGCCCGAGCTGCGGCTGGTGACCTGCGGGGGCACGTACGACAAGACGGCCAAGGAGTACACGGCGAACGTGGTCGTCTCGGCCTACCTCACGGGCACGGGCACGGGCACGAGTACGGGTACGCCGGCGAAGGTGTGACACAGGTCGGCGCGCCCGGGCGCACCTCGGGCAGGGCCGGACGGGGGACCGGCCGACATGACGCGCACGACGAAGAAGCCCCTCGCAGTTCTCACTGCGAGGGGCTTCCTCTTGTCGGTGCGCCGCCAGGGACTCGAACCCCGGACCCGCTGATTAAGAGTCAGCTGCTCTAACCAACTGAGCTAGCGGCGCCTGCTGACAGGGAAAACTCTACCCCACATCCAGGGGCACTCATGACCAGCCGCGCCCACCTTGTCCGATTAGCCCATGTTTGAGGGGTTTATCGTGCACGATATGTCTGGGTGCAGCCGAATCTGACGCCCCGACAGATGTCCGGCTGCCTGAAAAGTGGACGAGCAGGGGAGTGGACGGACCCGCATGACGAAGCAGCCCCCGACGCAGGTGCCGATGCCGACGCCCGTTTTCGAGGAGTACGAGCCCGCAGGCGACTGCGGCTGCCCGGGATGTGTACACCGGCGCCGCTCCCTCTCCCGTACGCGGGCCATAGCGCTTCGTGACGGCGGCCACCCGGCCGCGCACGGCGCGCGCCGTGCGCTGGTGCTGGCCACCGCGGCGGGCGTGGTCCTGACCGGCGGCGCGACCGTACCGGCAGCGGTGGCGCACGCACCGGCCGCCGACCCCGTCCCGGGCCCCGCGGACACCGGGCCCGGCGGGCCGGCCCAGGGGGCCGGGCAGGCCGGGCAGGCCGGGCAGGGCGGTCAGGACGATCAGGGCGCCAAGCCGGGCAAGCCCGCCAAGCCTGCGAAGGGCGGCAAGCCCGGGAAGGGCGGCAAGCCCGCGCGCGCCGACGGCCGCGACGAGGACGGCCCCTCCTCCCCGCAGGGCGGCCGGTCCCCGCTGCACGGGCGCCCCGGGCCGGTCAAGCCCGGCGGCACGCCGGGAGCGCCGTCCTCGATCAAGCGGATCGACCGCACGTCGATCATCAACCGGGCGCAGCTGTGGCTGGAGGCGAAGGTCCCGTACAGCATGTACAGCTACTGGGCCGACGGCTACCGGCAGGACTGTTCCGGTTACGTGTCCATGGCGTGGAACCTCGGTACGAACGAGTGGACCGGCAGCCTCGACAAGTTCGCCACCAAGATCACGAAGGACGAGCTGCTGCCGGGCGACATGCTCCTCTTCCACAACCCGGCGGACCCCAACAACGGCTCGCACGTCACCCTCTTCGGCGGCTGGGTCGACGACACCCACACGCACTACATCGCCTACGAGCAGACCCGCCCGCACACGCGGAAGCTGGCGACCCCGTACGGGTACTGGAACAACGCGGCGAAGTACGTCCCGTACCGGTTCAACGGGGTGACGGGCGGGACCACCGGGCCCGACACGGGGGCCGACCCCAAACCGGCGCTCCCGTCCAAGGACTACCCCGGGGCGGCGATGTTCGGCCCGGGCGCGGACAACCAGTACGTCGCCGAGCTCGGCAGGATGCTGATCGACCGGGGCGGCCGCCGGTTCTACCCCAACGGGCCCAGCACGAAGTGGTCCGACTCCGACCTGCTGGCCACCCAGGCCTTCCAGATCGCCCAGGGCTGGACGGGCACCGACGTGGACGGCATCCCCGGCCCGCACTCCTGGCAGCTCCTGGTCGACGGGCAGGGCAACGACATCCTCCCGACGCTGGAGGCCGCCCCCGGCCCGCTCGGCTCCCCGGCCCGACCCGGCGCGCCCGGGTCCGCGGCCGGTCCGGAGGCTCCCGGTTCCGCGGCCCGGCCTGGCGCGCCAGGCTCTGCGGCCGGTCCGGGGGCTCCCGCGTCCGCGGCTCGTCCGGAGGCTCCCGGGTCTGCGACCCGCCCCGGGGCTCCTGGTTCCGTGGTCCGTCCGGAGGCTCCCGGCTCTGCGGCCCGTCCGGAGGTTCCCGGTGCGGCGACCCGCCCCGGGGCTCCCGGTTCCGTGGCCCGCCCTGCGGCGGCCGGTTCCGTGGCCCGCCCGGGGCCGGCCGGGGCGCCGATGGTCGTGCCTGCCGCGTTGCCCGCTGGCCTGCCCACCGCGTTGCCCGCTGGCCTGCCCACCGCGTTGCCCGCTGGCCTGCCCACCGCGTCGCCCGCTGGCCTGCCTGCTGGTCTGCCCGCCGGTTTGCCCGTGGGCGTGGCGGCCGGTGTGCCCGCTGGCCCGCCGGTCGACATGGCGGCCGGTGTGCCCGCCTATCCGGGTGCGGCGGTGTTCCGGCCCGGGTCCACCCACCCCTCGATCGCCGCCCTCGGCCACCGGCTGGTGCAGAAGGGCTTCGGCAAGCACTACACCGCCGGTCCGGGACCCCGCTGGAGCGAGGCCGACCGCCGCAGCGTCGAGGCGTTCCAGCGCGCCCAGGGCTGGCGCGGCGCCGCGGCCAACGGCTATCCGGGCCCCGAAACCTGGCGCCGGCTGTTCGCATGACGGAGGCAACGATGTACCCCACCCGCACCACCTCCACCACGGGCACCCTCCGCGTGCCCCCGGCCTCCCCGCATGCCCCGACCTCCCACACCTCGGGCACCCTCCTCCTCATGTGGCCGGCCACGGCCCCGGCCCCGGCCGTTGCGTCCCCGCCGTACCCGGCGGCACCGGCGTCGGCCCCGGCACCGGTCGCTGCCGTCGGCCAGGCCCGCGCCAGGGACCACGTCCTCCCGGGCACTGCTGCCGCGCCCGACCTCCCGTCGCAACCCGCTGCTGCGGCCGGCGAGTCCGCGGCACCGCCCGCCGCGGCCCAGGTCCGCCCGCAGGCCGCGGTCCTGCGCCCGGCCGATCCGCCCGGCGTCGCGGTACGCGCCGCGGACACGCCGGAGGACGACGCCCCGTCCGTGACGGGCCCGTCCGGGCGACACGCCGCCGCCGCGGACACCGTGGGCGGGCCCGCCGTGTCCGCCGCCCGGATCCGGCCGCAGGGCGGGCTTCCCGCCACGGCCGTCGCGCCGGAGGGCGCGGAGCCGCCGGGCGAGTTCGCCGACGCGGTGGCTTCGGCCGTGCGGTCGGCCGCCGTCGCCCCGGGCGGGCCCGTGACCGCCGGTCAGGTCCCGCCGCAGGGCGACGTCTCCGCCCCGGCGGGCCCGGCCGCGCGGACCGCGGCCGGGCCGGATGCGGTGGCCGCGCTGGACGGCGCGTATGCCGGCCTCGCCCGGCACGCCGACCGGTTCCGCTCCGACTGTCCGGCCGCCGCGGTGGCGGCGCAGGCTGCCGCGGGCCCGGCCCGGCCGCACGGCGGTGTTCCCGGCCCGGCGGCGTCCGGGCAGCGCGCCGACGCCGGCAGCACGGAGTCCGTACCGGCCGGGCGGGTGGCGCTCACCGTGTCGTCCGCCACCGGGTCGGCAGATCCGGCCGGGTACGGGTTCCGGCCGGCCGGGCAAGGCTCCTGCGGGGCCCGACCCCCCGGCGTCGTCGTCACCGTGGCTGCTGCTGCGGGCGGGCAGGCGGGCCAGGACACCGCCACTGCCGCGCCCGGGCCTGCGCCGTCCGCGCATCGGGCTGCACTGCAGACCGCGGACCAGGCCCCCGAGTCGGCCCGGGCCCAGGCTCCGGTCGGCCCCGGGCGTCACTGCTGGGCCGTGGGGGTTCCGGCGCCGCTGCTGGCGGTCTCGTACCGGCGCCCGGCGCCGACCCGCGGCGAGGTGCCGCCGGCCCGCGCCGAGGCGGCAGCCGAACCACCGCCCCCGCCGGCCGGAACCCCGGTCGAACCGCCGCACTCTCCCGCCGTGGCCGACCTGCCGCACGCCCCGACCGGAGCCGCTACCGGGCCGTCGCACGCGTCGGTCGGGGTCGAGGCTGTACGGCCTGGTCGGTCAGCCGGAGCTGCGGCCGAGCCGCCGCATG
>NZ_JBVHVT010000022.1:0-2457 GCF_055564695.1 Streptomyces sp. NPDC029014 | reverse complement strand
CGCTCCCGCCGGGGCCGTGGCCGACCTGCCGCACGCCGCGACCGGAGCCGCTACCGGGCCGTCGCACGCGTCGGTCGGGGTCGAGGCTGTACGGCCTGGTCGGTCAGCCGGAGCTGCGGCCGAGCCGCCGCATGTTCCTGCCGGGGTGGCCGGCCTGCCTGACCCGTCGGTCGGGTTCGCGGCAATGCCGCCGCACCTGCCCGCCGGAGCGGCGCCCGAACGGCCGCACGCTCCCGCCGCGGCTGTGGCCGACCTGCCGCACACGCCGACCGAAGCTGCGGCCCAACCGCCGCATGCCCCTACGGGGGCGGCGGCCGACATGCCGCGTGCGGTGGCCGGAGTTGCCACCGAACTGCCTCATCCGTCGGTCGGGGTCGAGGCCGAACGGCCGGGCCGGTCAGCCGGAGCTGCGGCCGAGTCGCCGCATCTTCCTGCCGGGGTGGCCGAACTGCCTGACCAGTCGGTCGGGTTCGCGGCACTGCCCCCGCACCTGGCCGCCGAGGCGGCGCACGAACGGCCGCACGCGCCCGCCGGAGCGGGGGCCGAACCGCCGCATGCCCCCGCCGGGGTGGCGGCCGACGTGCCGCTCGCGCAGACCGGAGCCGCGGTCCGGCCGCCGTGTGCCCCCGCCGGGGCCGTGGCCGAGCTGCCGCACGCGTCGGTCGGGGTCGCCACCGGGCCGTCGCACGTGTCGGCCGGGGTCGAGGCCGGACAGCCGGACGGGTCAGCCGGAGCTGCGGCCGAACGCTCGCATGTTCCCGCCGGGGCGGCCGACCGACCGCACCCACTGGCCGGAGCCGCCGACCGGCGATCGCACGCGTCGGTCGGGGTCGCGCCTGAACCGCCGTACCCGTCGGCCGGAGTCGCGGCCGAACCGCCGCACGTGCCGGGGCCCGCGGCCGCGGTCGCGGCCGAATCACTGTCCATGCCCGTCGGAGCCCCTGACCGCTGCGGGGCGGGCCGGAGTTCGGACGTGCACGACCCCGACACCCTGGTCTGCGTACCGGCACCGCAGTTCGCGGACGCCACGGACGCCACGGACGACCGGGGCGAACCCGGGACCGGCGGGCCGGAGCTCCCGAAGGGGGACCGTGAACCCGCGCCCGGTGTCGCCGACATCGTGGCGCAGGCCGTGGCCCGCGGCATGACGGAGGGCGCCGGCCCGGAGGACGACGACGGCGACGACGCCCCGGAGGACGCGCCGGGACGCGGGCTCGCGGTCACCGACGTGCCGGTGCACCTGCCCTTCCCGCCCCTTGCCGCCCGCGCGCCGCGCCCCGGCGGCGCCCCGGCCGGATCGCCCGCGGCCCCGGCTGCGGCCCGGCGCAGCGCCACCCGCCCGGCCCCCGGCCGGCGGGTCCCCCGCGGGGACGACCGGCTGCGGGAGCACCGCGGGCCCGTCCTGCCCGGCTGGGTCGGGGTGGCCGTCGGCGGGCTCGCCCTCGCCGGCTGCCTGGCGGTGTTCTGGCGGGCCGGCGCCCTGCCCGGCGTCTTCGAGGCCGCGGCCGGGGCGACCCCGCGCCCGTACCACGGGCTGCGCCCCACCCACTGGCCCCCGCTCGCCTTCCTCGGGATCGTGGCCCTGCTCGCCCTCGGCGGTCTCGGCCGCGGCAGGACCGGGCACGCCTGCGTGCTCACCCTGTTCGGCCGCTACCGCGGTACGGTCCGCCGGACCGGCCTCATCTGGGTCAGCCCGCTGCTCCTGCGCCGCCGCGTCGACGTACGCCTGCGGCACTGGCGCAGCGAGCCCATGCCCGCCGTGGACTCGGGCGGTCTCGCCCTCCAGGTCGTCGTCCAGGTCGTCTGGCAGGTCAAGGACACCGCCCGGGCGGTTCTGGCCGTCGAGGACCACACGGAGTACCTCGCCGAGCAGGTGGAGTCGGCGATGGCCCGGGTGCTGTCCCAGCTGCCGGCCGACGCCTTCCACGAGGACGCGCCGACCCTGCGCGACGCCGAGGCGGTGGGCGACGCGCTGACCCGGATGCTGGCGGCCGAGACCGAGGCGGTCGGGATCGAGGTGTACTCGGCCCAGCCGACCCGCATCGAGTACGCGCCCGAGGTAGCCGAGGCCATGCGGCGGCGCCGGGTCGCGGCGATCGACGCCAAGCACCGGGACACGGTGCTGACCTCGGTCGTCGACGCGGTGGACGACACCGTCCACCGGCTGACCTCGCGCGGGCTGGTCGAGCTGGACGACTACGAGCGGAAGGCCCTGGTGAAGGACCTCACCGTCGCCTTCTACACGGGCCGCTCGGAGTAGCCCCGGCCCCCGCCCCCGGCCCCCGCCCCCGGCCCCCGGCTCCCGCCCCCCGGCTCCCGCCCCCCGGCTCCCGGCCCCGGACCCCCCGCCCCGATCAGGGCGGGGGTCTGTGGGCTTGGGTGGGTGCTCCTTTTCGCCCCTTTCGGTGCCGGTCAACGTTCGGACATCCCCGGCGGACCGGGGGGGGGGAGAGGGGA
>NZ_JBVHVT010000021.1:0-112558 GCF_055564695.1 Streptomyces sp. NPDC029014 | reverse complement strand
ATAAAAAGAAAAACAGAAGACGAAGAACCAAAGAAAAAACACAAGAAAAGGACGAAAAAAACACCCCCCCCCCCCCCCCCCCCCCCCCCCCCCCCCGCCCCTGTTCTCGTTGCTGCGTCCTCGTCCCTGCGTCCGCTTCCTGCGTCCGGCTCAGATGCGGACCTGGACGGCGCGGGCCGCCCGGTCGTGCAGGCCGCGGCCGTCGCGGTCCCAGACCAGCGCCGGGATGACCAGGGCCAGCAGCAGGGTGCGCAGCACCACCCGGCCGAAGCCGAGCCGGCCACCGTCCTCCGCGACCACGCGCAGGCCCACGAGCCGCTTCCCGGGAGTGAAGCCCACGGTGCCGAGGGTCAGGATGCTCAGCACGACGAAGAGCAGCAGCGTCCAGTTACCCGTCGCCGTCGCGTTGCCGCCTGTGATCAGCCCGTATGCGATCACCTGGCAGGCGATCCAGTCGATGGCCACGCCGCCCAGGCGGCGCCCGAAACGCGCCGCGGAGCCGGATCCCTCCTGGGGCAGGCCGAGCCGCTGGCCCGGGTAGCCGAAGTCGACGCCCATGTCCTCGGCCGCCGCGCGGGGGCCGGAGAGCCACGATCCCATTGCTTGCCTGTTGTCCACCCGACCACGGTACCTGTGGCGTGACGAGCCCCTCCGGCCGGACCCTGGTTAACTTGTGCGAAACAAATGGGTCATGCTTGGGAAATCCCGTCTGCCTATGGTCGGGTCAGCGTGCGGCACCGCACTGACGCACCACGAGCTATGCAGCCCGTCCCCGCCCCGGGTCGGGAGTAGGAGGAGTTGGATGTTCCAGAACGCCGACGAAGTGAAGCAGTACATCGAGGAGAACGACGTCAAGTTCGTCGACGTCCGCTTCTGTGACCTGCCTGGTGTGATGCAGCACTTCACCATCCCGGCGCGGGCGTTCGACCCGGCGGAGGAGCTCGCCTTCGACGGTTCCTCGATCCGCGGCTTCCAGGCCATCCACGAGTCCGACATGGCTCTGCGCGCCGACATCACCACCGCGCGCCTGGACCCGTTCCGTCGCGACAAGACGCTGAACATCAACTTCTTCATCCACGACCCGATCACGGGCGAGGCCTACAGCCGCGACCCGCGCAACATCGCGAAGAAGGCCGAGGCGTACCTCGCCTCCACCGGCATCGCCGACACCGCGTTCTTCGGTCCCGAGGCCGAGTTCTACATCTTCGACAGCGTCCGCTTCGCGACCACCGCGAACGAGGGCTTCTACCACATCGACTCCGAGGCCGGCGCCTGGAACACCGGCTCCGAGGAGAACAACCGCGGTTACAAGGTCCGCTACAAGGGCGGCTACTTCCCGGTCGCCCCGGTCGACCACTTCGCCGACCTGCGCGCCGAGATCTCCCTGGAGCTGGACGCCCAGGGCCTCCAGGTCGAGCGCCAGCACCACGAGGTCGGCACCGGCGGCCAGGCCGAGATCAACTACAAGTTCAACACGCTGCTCGCCGCGGCCGACGACCTGATGCTCTTCAAGTACATCGTGAAGAACGTCGCCTGGCGCAACGGCAAGACCGCGACCTTCATGCCGAAGCCGATCTTCGGTGACAACGGCTCGGGCATGCACGTCCACCAGTCGCTGTGGCAGGGCGGCGAGCCGCTCTTCTACGACGAGGCCGGCTACGCGGGCCTGTCGGACACCGCCCGCTACTACATCGGCGGCATCCTCAAGCACGCCCCGTCGCTGCTCGCCTTCACCAACCCGACGGTGAACTCGTACCACCGCCTGGTGCCGGGCTTCGAGGCGCCGGTCAACCTGGTGTACTCGCAGCGCAACCGCTCCGCCGCCATGCGCATCCCGATCACGGGCTCGAACCCGAAGGCCAAGCGCGTTGAGTTCCGCGCCCCGGACCCGTCCTCCAACCCGTACCTCGCCTTCTCGGCGCTGCTGCTCGCGGGCCTCGACGGTGTCAAGAACAAGATCGAGCCGATGGAGCCGATCGACAAGGACCTCTACGAGCTCGCCCCCGACGAGCACGCGAGCGTCCCGCAGGTCCCGTCCAGCCTGGAGGACGTCCTCAAGGCCCTGGAGGAGGACCACGAGTACCTCCTCGCCGGCGGTGTCTTCACCTCCGACCTGATCGAGACGTGGATCGACTACAAGCGCACCCACGAGATCGCCCCGATCGCCCAGCGCCCCCACCCGCACGAGTTCGAGCTCTACTTCGACCTCTAAGCCGCAGGCGGGTGACGAGCCGCCCCCGGTGCCGTTCCGGCGCCGGGGGCGGCTCTCTTTTTTGATCTTGCTCCACGGGTGGTGCGGTACCCGCTAGGTTCGGGGCATGGATGATCAGTGGAAGACCGTCGCCGCCCTCGCCGCCACCTTCGACGCGCACGACCGTGAGCGCGGGATGCCGCACGAGGAGAGCGTGACCCTGCAGATCCTCAAGATCGGCGAGGAGTTCGGCGAGGCCGCTGAGGCCGTGATCGGCGCCAAGAGCACCAACCCGCGCAAGGGGAACTCGCACAGCTGGGACGACGTCCAGGCCGAGGTGGCCGACGTCATCGTGTCCGCGATGGTGGCCCTGGCCCGGATGCGGCCGGACGCGGCCGACTACTTCGCCGAGCAGCTCACGCTGAAGGCCGACCGGTTCCTCTGACGCCGCCGGCCCCACCCGACCGCATGACCAGCGGCATCGCCCCGGTCAACTCGCGCAGGCCGCGGACCGCCAGCTCGGCGGGGGAGGCCGGGCCGGTCCGCGGGGCGTCCGTCGTGGCCCACAGTTCCAGGGCGATGCGGATCGCGTCCGTCGCGGCCGCGGCGAGCAGGCGGACCCCGAGCGGGTCGGCGCCGTCGCCGGCCAGCCGGGCGATCACCGGGACGAGCTGCTCCTCGGAGTCCTGGTTCACGCGGTACCAGACGGCGCGCAGCGCCTGGTCGTCCGCCGCCGCGCGGAGCAGGCCGCGGGTCACCTCCAGCCCCTCCTCGACGGTCTGGGGGTCGGTGAGGGAGCGGGTGACGGCGCGTTCGAGGGCCTCGCCGAGCGGGGTGCCGGGGGCCTCCTCCGCGAGCGCGCCGCGCCACCGCTCGCCGCCGGTCGCGAGCAGCGGGCCGACGGCCTCCTGCTTGTTGCGGAAGTAGCGGTAGAACGTGCGCAGGGCGACGCCCGCGCGGTGCGCGATGTCCTCGGCGGTGGTGCCGTCGGGGCCGCGCTCGGCGAACAGGGCGCAGGCGGCGCGGGCGATGTCGAGCTGGGTGGCGGCCTTGCGGCGCTCGGTCAGCGACTGCGCTCCGGGGCCGGTCTGGGGGGAGTACGGACGAGGGGATCTCACGCCTGAAGCCTACCCCTCGACCCCGCCCGTGATGCGTGTTTAGACACACTGGCAAAACGTGTCACCCCGGCGGTACGCTCGCCCCATGAACCGTTTCGAAGGACGCCGTGTCCTCATCACCGGCGGCGGCTCCGGCATCGGCCGCGCCACCGTCCACCGCATCCTCGCCGAGGGCGGCCGCGTCCACAGCGTGGACGTCAACGAGGCCGGCCTCAAGGAGACCGCCGACCAGGCCCGCGCCGCCGGGCACGAGGACCGGCTCACCACCGCCGTCCTCGACATATCCGACGAGGCCTCGGTGCAGGCCGGCGTCGTCGCCGCCGTCGGGCTCCTCGGAGGGCTCGACGCGCTGGTCAACGCCGCGGGCATCCTGCGCTCCGCGCACACCCACCAGACCAGCCTGGACCTGTGGAACAAGATCATCACGGTCAACCTCACCGGGACCTTCCTGATGATCCGCGAAGCCCTGCCGGCGCTGCTGGAGGGCGACAAGCCGGTCGTCGTGAACTTCAGCTCCACCTCGGCCTCGTTCGCCCACCCCTACATGTCCGCGTACGCGGCCAGCAAGGGCGGCATCCAGTCCATGACCCACGCCCTGGCCGCCGAGTACAGCAAGCAGGGCCTGCGCTTCGTCGCCGTCGCCCCCGGCTCCATCGAGAGCGGCATGACGACCGGCACCGGCCCCGGCCTGCCCGAGGACACCGACTGGAGCCTGTTCGCGAAGCTGGCCCCGGCCCTCGGCCAGGGCTTCGCCGGCCCGGAGACCGTCGCCGGTGTCGTCGCCATGCTGGCCTCGGACGACGGCGCCTTCATCACCGGCACGGAGATCCGCATCGACGGCGGCACCCACTACTGACCGGACCCGGACCGGACCCGGACCGGACCCCGACCTGGCTCCGGCCCCGCCGGCGCTTCAGGACCTGAAGCGCTCCCACAGCCGGGGGAAGCGCTCCGCCAGCACGGCTTCGTTCTCGAAGTCCAGCGGGGCGCCCTCCGGCTCGGCCGACTGCAGCGGGACACCGAGGTCCGGCGCGACCGTTCCGGTCAGCTGCTCGTACGCCTCGTCCGCCGCGTACCCGAGCTCCTCGCCGTCCCCGTCGAGCTCCTCGTCGAACTCGTCGAGGAGGTCGGCCAGCTGGTCGGGATCGTGGACCCCGCCCTCGAACACCTCCCGCCCCTGGCCGATCAGCCAGCACCGGAAGTAGTCGAACGCGTCGTCGCTCGCCCCGTCCAGCAGCACCCAGGCCGCACCCCACAAGTCCCAGGTGTACGCCCGGTTGTACCGGGACTCGAAGTGCCGGGCGAAATCCAGGACGGAGTCCGGATCGAGCTGCGCCAGCCGCTCCACGAGCAGGTCGGCGTGTTCCTCGGGGTCGCCCTCGGCGGCCTCGCGGGTGCTGTCGACGATCTCCCAGAACTCCGTCTCGTCCATCACGGGACCAGCATCACGGGTCCGCCGTGAGCCCGCCACCGCGAGAATCCGACAGTGCGCCCGCCGCTGCCCGAACACCGCCGGAACGCCGAGCAACGCCGAGCAACGCCGAAGAACGCCGGAGGCGGCCCTCCCCCGCGGGGAAGGGCCGCCTCCGGTCAGGCAGACGGTACGGCCTACAGGCCGTAGCGCTCGCGGGCCTCCTTGACGGAGGACGCCGGCACCTCGCCGCGGCGGGCGAGCTGGGCCAGGGCCGCGACCACGATGGACTGGGCGTCGACGCCGAAGTGGCGGCGGGCCCCGTCACGGGTGTCGGAGAGGCCGAAGCCGTCCGTGCCCAGCGAGGTGTAGTCCTGCGGGACCCACTGGCTGATCTGGTCCGGGACCTGGCGCATCCAGTCGGAGACGGCCAGCACCGGACCCGGGGCGCCCTCCAGCACGCGGGTGACGTACGGGGTGCGCTCCTCGCCGCGCAGCAGGGCCTCGTCGCACTCCAGCGCCTCGCGGCGCAGCTCGCCCCAGGAGGTGGCGGACCACACGTCGGCGGCCACGTTCCACTCGGCGGCCAGCAGCTTCTGGGCCTCCAGGATCCAGTGGATCGCCGTACCCGAGGCCATCAGCTGGATCTTCGGGGCGTCCGCGGCCGGCGCGTCCCCGCCCAGGTCGGCGGAGGTGTTGAACCGGTACAGGCCCTTGACGATGCCCTCTTCCACGCCCGCGGGCATGGCCGGCTGCGGCTTCGGCTCGTTGTAGACCGTCAGGTAGTAGAAGACGTCCTCGGGGTTCTCCCCGTACATCCGCTCCAGACCGTCCTTGACGATCACCGCGATCTCGTACGCGAAGGCCGGGTCGTAGTTGAGCGAGGCCGGGTTGGTGGCCGCGATCAGGTGCGAGTGGCCGTCGGCGTGCTGGAGGCCCTCACCGGTCAGCGTGGTGCGGCCGGCGGTGGCGCCCACGATGAAGCCCTTGCCGAGCTGGTCGGCGAGCTGCCACATCTGGTCGCCCGTGCGCTGCCAGCCGAACATCGAGTAGAAGATGTAGAACGGGATCATCGTCTCGCCGTGCGTCGCGTACGACGTGGCGGCGGCGATGAAGTCGGCCATGGCGCCGGCCTCGGTGATCCCCTCGTTGAGGATCTGGCCGTCCTTGGCCTCCTTGTAGTACATCAGCTGGTCGCGGTCGACCGGCTCGTACGTCTGGCCCAGCGGCGAGTAGATGCCGGCCGACGGGAAGAGGGACTCCATACCGAAGGTACGGGCCTCGTCGGGGACGATCGGCACCCAGCGGCGGCCGGTCTCCTTGTCCCGCATCAGGTCCTTCACCAGGCGGACGAAGGCCATGGTGGTGGCCATCTCCTGCTTGCCGGAGCCCTTGAGCAGCGGCGCGTAGGACTTGTCGGCCGGCTGCGGCAGGGCCACGTGGTGGACCTTGCGGGCCGGGGCGAGGCCGCCGAGGGCCGCGCGGCGCTCGTGCAGGTAGCGGACCTCGGGGGAGTCGGCGCCCGGGTGGCCGTACGGAACCACGCCGTCCGCGAAGGCGCTGTCCGGGATCGGGAGTCCGAGCAGGTCGCGCATGCCCTTGAACTCGTCGATCGTCAGCTTCTTCATCTGGTGGTTCGCGTTCTTCGACTCGAACCCGGTGCCCAGGGTGTAGCCCTTGACGGTCTGCGCCAGGATCACCGTCGGCGCGCCCTTGTGCGCCAGGGCTGCCTTGTACGCGGCGTAGACCTTGCGGGGCTCGTGGCCGCCGCGCGAGGTGTGGAAGCACTCGGCGATCTTCGCGTCGCTCAGCAGCTGCCCCATGGCCACGAGGGCCGGGTCGCCGCCGAAGAAGCGCTCGCGGATGTAGGCCGCGTCACGGGTGGCGTACGTCTGGAACTGCGCGTCCGGGGTCTCGCGCAGGCGGCGGACCAGGGCGCCCGTGGTGTCGAGCTGGAACAGCTCGTCCCAGGCGGAGCCCCACAGGGTCTTCACGACGTTCCAGCCGGCGCCGCGGAAGGCGCCCTCCAGCTCCTGGACGATGCGGAAGTTGGCGCGCACCGGGCCGTCGAGGCGCTGCAGGTTGCAGTTGATGACGAAGGTCAGGTTGTCCAGGCCTTCGCGGGCCGCGAGCGCGAGGGCCGCGGTCGACTCGGGCTCGTCCATCTCGCCGTCGCCCAGGAAGGCCCAGACGTGCGAGTTGGAGGTGTCCTTGATGCCGCGGTTCTCCAGGTAGCGGTTGAACCGCGCCTGGTAGATCGCGGACAGCGGGCCGAGGCCCATGGAGACCGTGGGGAACTCCCACAGCCAGGGCAGGCGCCGCGGGTGCGGGTAGGAGGGCAGGCCGTTGCCGCCGGCCTCCTGGCGGAAGTTGTCGAGCTGCTGCTCGGAGATGCGCCCGTCGAGGAAGGCGCGGGCGTAGATGCCCGGGGAGGCGTGGCCCTGGACGTAGATCTGGTCGCCCGAGCCGTCGTTCTCCTTGCCGCGGAAGAAGTGCTGGAAGCCGGTCTCGTAGAGCCAGGCGGCCGAGGCGAAGGTGGCGATGTGGCCGCCGACGCCGTACTTCGAGCCGCGGGTCACCATGGCGGCCGCGTTCCAGCGGTTCCACGCGGTGATGCGGGCCTCCATCTCCTCGTCACCGGGGAAGTCCGGCTCGGCGGAGGTGGGGATGGTGTTGACGTAGTCCGTCTCCAGCAGCTTCGGCAGGGCCAGGCCGGCGGCCTCGGCGTGCTGGAGGGTGCGGCGGAGCAGGTATTCGGCGCGGCGCGTACCGGCGGCCTGGGCGACGGCGTCGAGCGAGGCCGCCCATTCGGCGGTCTCTTCGGTGTCGCGGTCCGGGAGCTGGTCGAGCTCGCTCGGAAGCTTTCCTACGGGGTCGGACATCGGTGTGCGCCGCCTTCCGGACAAAGGAGAGGTGGTGAAGAAAATCCCTGACGGGCAGGACAGGGTGGGCGGACCCGGTTGGGGCCCGTCAAGACTGTAAATCCCTGATCGATGATCGATCAAATGATTGCGGTGAAGTTAAGGGGCATCAACGAAAAGTCGGCACGGGGTGCCAGCGATTCAGACACCGCGTGCCGGGCAAATCGGGGCAAAGGGGGCCTCGATCGGGAGCGTCAGGCGCGGGGCGCGCACCCGAGCACATGCCGCTTCACCAGCACCCCGATCTCCGGATCCTGGTTCCGGAAGGCCTCGACGAGCGCCGCGTGCTCCTCCGCGTACGACTTCTGCACGGTCCCCAGCCAGCGGATCGACAGCGCCGTGAACACCTCGATGCCCAGGCCCTCCCAGGTGTGCAGCAGCACGCTGTTCCCCGCCGCCCGCACCATCTCCCGGTGGAACCCGACCGTGTGCCGCACCTGCGCCGTGCCGTCCGAGGCCCGGTCGGCCTCCCACAGGGCCGCCACGTGCGGCTCCAACGCCGAACAGTCCACCGCCAGCCTCGGCGCGGCCAGCTCCGCCGCGATCTGCTCCAGACCGGCCCGGACCGGGTAGATCTCCTCCAGGTCCGCCGCCGTGAGGTTCCGCACACGGACGCCCTTGTTCGGCGCCGACTCGATCAGCCGCAGCGTCTCCAGCTCGCGCAGCGCCTCGCGCACCGGCGTCTGGCTGACCTCCAGCTCGACCGCGATCCGCCGCTCGACGATCCGCTCACCGGGCTTCCAGCGCCCGCTGACGATCCCCTCCACGATGTGCTCGCGGATCTGCTCGCGCAGCGAGTGCACGACGGGTGGGGTGATCATCGGGGCTTCATCTCCTGAAGGGCATGCACAGCTCTGATGCGTAGACAATACGGCGCAGTAGGCCGACCGGGAGCGTCCGTACACAGGGCCGCCGGGTGAGGCTGGTTACAGCCGCCGCTTCCGCGCGAACCGCAGCCATGTCGGCGCACCCCCAAGCGGCTTGACCGGAGTCCGCACCGGCGGGGACCGGAACTCCGGGCCGATCAGGTGCACCGCATCGGGGATCGTGGCGGGGGACGACACGAGCGCGGGCAGGAAGGCGGCGTCCGCACCGCAGGCCTCGGCCTCGTGCACGGCTATCCGGTGCGACTGGCCGACGGAACGGCCGTGGGCCAGCGAACTGTAGAGCGTACGGGAGTACGCACGGCACTCCCGGTCCCGGATCGGCCCGGCCGTCCCGATCACGCACGGCACCGCCTCCACCAGCATCCCGGCCGGCTCCGACGTCCAACAGGCGTTCAGCACCACCACCCGCAGCCCGTCCCCGACGAACTCGCACAACAGCTTCGCCAGCCCCCGGTCCCGTACCGGCGCCTCACCCCCGTCGTCGGTGAGGAACCGCAGCCCGCCCCCGTCCGGCGTCCCCCGCGCCGAGAAGTGCAGCACCGCCGGCATCTCCCGGATCAGCCGCGCCGTCACGTCCGGCAGCCGCGCGGCCTGCAACGCCTCCAGCACCACCGCATCCCGGTACCGGGCCCCGTCGACGCTGATCCGGATCTCCCGGAACTCCGCCCCGGCGTCGGGGGCGGCGGGGATCCGGGGGGAGGTCACGCGGGGGCTGTCCGTTCCGGCAGACCTACGGCTCCGTCCGCCGCCGCGGCGAGGATCTGCTGGATCAGGCTGCTCAGGGCCGCCGCATGCCGGGGGTGCCGCCCGATCAGCGAAGCGATCTCGGAGATCACCCGGTCCCGGTCGGCGGGCTCGGCGGCGGGCCAGGCGGCGGGAGCCGGCGGGGAGCCGGCCAGGACCGAGGCCAGGGCGAGATGGACCGTGCCGGTGAAGGCGTCCCGGTAGACGAAGCACTCCAGCAGGGCGAGCGCGCGCAGCAGACCAGGATCCAGACCGGGGTCGGCCATGAGCTGCCGGAGCCGCTCGTGCACGGCCGGCCGGTCCTCGACGTACCGGAAGGCGGCCGGGATCCCGTCCACGCGGGCAAGGCTGACCAGTGCGAAATGCACGGCCGACTGGGCCGATTCCAGGTCGGATGCGAGCAGTGTGAGGGCTTGCTCATGGAGAAGCACTGCCGCGTGATCGCTGAGGAAGTTCTCGGACTCCTCCCAGGTGGAGAGCCCGGCCCAGGCGTCGAGGAGCTCTCCGGTGATGTAGGGGCGGAAGGCATCGTCCGGGTCGGCGGCCTCCGCATTGCGCGCGATCCGGAGGTGCTCATCAGCCGCGTCACTCACCAGGGCGAGCTCCTCCAGGGCCACCGCGGTCTCGGGCGACCGGAGGTCTTCGGCATGGTCGTCCCAGAAGGCACGGGACGCAGCCCAGCTGGGGCAGTTGATCCACTCGACGGCCAGGTCCAGTGCGCTTTGGGGGAGCGTCAGCCAGGGCGGGGGCTCGGAGCCAGCCGTATCACGCCACAAAACGATGACCTGGGATGCGTGTGAGTCATCTTCCTCGATATGGGCGCGGAGAGCGTGTCGGGCACGGAAGGCGGCGAAATCAGCTTGTCCGTTTGACGTTCGACCGCCTGCGATGGAGATGAGGGCGCGGATGCCGGAAGCGGGGTCCGCTCCGGCGATCTCCAACCTTGCGCGCTCGACGGCGATGTAGTCGGCTGCCTCTGGGTGCACCGCGAGGTCCCTCTCTGCCGCGACATAGGCGACCAGTGCCTCCTGCGTTGTCGCCATGCGCGCGAGGTTGTTGAGGGACGTGGCGAGGTCGGGGAGGTAGGCGGCGGGGTTGTCGGCTGCGAGGGCACGCCGGATGGTGACGGCTTCGGTGATGGTGGTGAGTGCGCCTTGTCGGTTCCCGGTCTCGGCCTGGCGGTTGGCGAGGTTGTTGAGGGACGTGGCGAGGTCGGGTAGGTAGGCGGCGGGGTTGTCGGCTGCGAGGGTGCGGTAGAGGTCGGCGGCTTCGGTGATGGTGGTGAGTGCGCCCTGTCGGTTCCCGGTCTCGGCCTGGGAGGTGGCGAGGTTGTTGAGGGACATGGCGAGGTCGGGTAGGTAGGCGGCGGGGTTGTCGGTTGCGAGGGTGCGGTAGAGGTGGGCGGCTTCGGTGATGGTGGTAAGTGCGTCCTGCCGGTTCCCGGTCTCGGCCTGGAAAGCGGCGAGGTTGTTGAGGGACGTGGCGAGGTTGGGGAGGTAGGCGGCCGGGTTGCCGTTCGACAGGGATCGGTAAAGGTCCGAGGCCTCCTGCGACAGCGCGAGTGCCTCAAGGCGCCTGCCGGCTCGTTGACGTCTTGTTGCCATATGGCCGAGCACGTACGCGAGATCCGGGCGGAACGTGTCCTCGCGTAGGTCGACGAGCTCACGGATCAGTGCGATTCCGCGGCTGCCGGCCATGGCTGCATGCGGTGCCAGGGCACTCCGCACGTAAGGGTTCGCGTTGTCCATCGCCGTTGCGTCGTCGGTTTGGCTTCGCAGGAGGTCGACCAGTGCTCGTGCCACGCGGTATGCCGGGTCGGATCCCTCCGCCGTGTTCCGCAGGTGGGTGATGAACTCGCGGTGGTAGAGGCGGTAGACCGCCTGGGTGCCGTCCGTGTCCTCCACGACGTAGCGGCCGTACGCGTTCAGGAGCCAGTCCACGTCCTCGGGGCCGTACTCCGTCCCGTCCGAGCTGAGGGACGAGGCTGCGGCCTCCCAGACTCCCCGCGCCGGCATGCCGTTCGAGAGACTCCATGCCAGGGCGGTCAGGAGGTGCTGGGCCGCGTGGGGCAGGAGCACTCCATCCCGTTTGCGCTTAGGGCCCTCCCTCAGGTCTTCGGAGAATGCTGCGCTGATCGAGGTGGGTATCGCGTGGGCCCAGTCCGTAGGTTCTGACGCTGCGGATCGCCGGATCAGGGAATCCGACGCCATCCTGGCGAAGAGGAAGCCGCCCGCATGGGCGGATGCGCGGCTCGCGATGAGATCGGCCGCCTGGGCCGCCTCGGCCTCGGGCAGCGCGCGCGACAGGAGTCGGCGGCGGCAGTACTCGCGGATGTCGTCCGCGGTGTCGGACTCGTCGTCCAGGTCGGATGCCTGGGCCCGGACGTCCAGCAGACGGCTCACCGCCCGGGCCAGAGGCTCCTGCGGAGCCTGCCGGGGACTGAACGAGCGGTCCCGGGAGCCCAGGAGGACGCAGGTCAGGCGGCTGAGGGGGGCCAGGAGCTGCTCGACCATGGGGTGCGCCTCGTTGGGAGCCGCCTCGTCCAAGCCGTCCAGGACCAGGACCGGTACCCTGCGGCGGCCGGGTTCCGGCCCGGCCTTCCCCGTCTCGGTCGTCAGAGCGTCGGGTGTCCGGGACGCTGCGAGGGCGAGCCGGTCGGGGCTCGGCCAGGCCTTCTCCACCTCGGCGATCAAGGCGGCCGGGGTCTCGGGGGAGGGCAGGGCGAGGCGGTCCGCGAGGGCGTCGGCCAGTTGCTGCACCGTGTAGCCCCGCAGGTGGAGCGAGACGTCCACCGAGTTTCCGCCCGGGTCCGGGTCCTCGGCGGCCAGCGGGGCGTGGAGCAGGATGTCCGCCCGGTGCTTCGGGTCGGACAGCGTGGCGATACGGCCCAGGACCGCCGACTTGCCGCTGCCGGCGCTGCCCGTGACCAGGAAGAGGCCGGGGCGACGTGCCTCCAGCCATGCTGTGATCTTGCCCAGGACGCGGCGGCGGCCGCTGAAGAACCAGCCTTCGTCTGTGAGGGGCGCCCCGCGGCTCGCCTGGACGAGGTGTTCCACCAGCTCCGGTTCCGTGGCGGCCCGCCATCGCGGGTTGTTGAACATCGGCCGGTCGCTGCCGAACATGGCCGGCCAGGGCTGGTGGCCGACCTCCTGAGGCCACGCAGCGATCACTGTGTTGATGACCGTGGACCCCGTGACCTGGCTGTTGCGGGAGCTCCACTCGTGGCGGTACCGGTTCGTCTGCGGGCCTTCGCGCAGTACCAGGGCCAGCGTCTTCAGGAGGACGCCGTCCGCCTCCGCCTTCTCCTGGGGGCGGCAGCTCGCGATCACCCCGAGCCACGAGGACCGGTTCGGGGGGAGGTTCCGCTCGGAGAGCCTGTTCGCCGCGCTCTGGAGGGACTCGATCACTCCCGCGCCCGCGTGGCACGTGTCGATGATCAGCAGCGTCTGGTCCGCTTTGCTGAGCATCGCCGCGTCCGCCAGGAGATTGGCCGAATTTGTATCGCTCGCGAGCTTCGGATTGTCGGTGTCCGGCATGACCAGACGTAGCTCCTGACCGTCCAGCTCACCATGTCCGGACCACAAGATGACCGCTGGGCCGTGCCCGCCCGTCTCACTCCACTCCCTCGCCCAGCCTTTTGCCTCATCCCAGAGCGCAGCCCTCTTCGGGTCCCGGAGGACCGTGGGCGTGTAGCCGCGGGCTTCCAGGAGGGTGCACAGCTCCTCCATTTGGGCCGTGGCGCCCGTCAGGGTGCGGAACTTCGGGTTCCCGTAGTGCTCTACGACGATGCCGAGGGCCGTTCCGCGGACTTCGGGGTCGTTCTCAGACATTCGTGCCCCCGACCAGGGTCAGGGCCGTCACCTTCGTCTCCGCGCGGGCCGTGACGCGGACCGCCAGGCGATACGCGCCCGGGTCCGGGGCCGGGAAGGTGGCCGTGTAGCGGCCCTCGCCCAGATTGCGGAGGGTGCGGGAGGCGGGGTCCGCGCCCGTCGCCGGGCGGAGGTCCGCGGTGAGGTGGAGGGAGTCGTGGTCCGGGGTGTCGGCGGGGATCGTGACCGCGACCTCGTACGGGTCGCCGGGCGGCAGGAAGGACGGGGCGAGGACGCTCAGCGGGACGGCCTCGTCCTCCTCGCCGCGGTGGAAGGGGCGGGCCTGGCCGAGGAGGCCGGCCAGGGCGTCGCGGACGCCCTGGTTGTTCTGGAGGGCGCCGTGCTGCTCGCAGGGGGTGTGGGCCTCGTCGACCGTGTAGCCGGAGAGGTCGGCGTTCGCGGGACGGGCCGCGAGGCGGGGGACGGTGCCGTCGCCCCGTTCGTCGGTGCCGCTGATCAGCCAGAGGGGGGTCAGGGTGTTGCCCGTCAGGTCTGCCGTGGTGTGGGTGGGCTGGCGGATGCCCGTGATGGCGTGGAGGGGGACGGGGGCCGTGCGCCTTGCTGCCGCGTCGCGGAGGTCCGCGTGGAAGGCGGCCGCGTCCGCGAGGAGGTTCGGGTCGACGCCGGGGAGGTTCGGGAGGTCGCGGGCGTAGGCGAGGCCGCCGGGGGCGGTCACGCACGCGTAGTCCGGGGTGAGCTGGTGCAGGGACGGGAGGCTGCGGGCGAAGGCGGTCAGGTCGATGCCGAGCGGTCCCCAGCCCTTGCGGAGGCCGTTCACCAGGTGGGCCAGGGCGGTGAGGGAGCCGCGGTGCGGCGTGCCGAGGGTGACCAGGCGGCGGGTGACCTCGTGGCCGCCGAGGCGTTCCACGTAGTGGCGGGCGACCAGGCCGCCCATGGAGTGGCAGACGAAGACGACGCGGGCGTCGCGGCGTTCCGGGGCGGATTCCTGCCAACGGGCCAGGGCCGGGGCCACCGCCTCCTTCAGGCGTTCCGCGTTCCAGCGGCAGGACAGGCGCCAGTCGTACGGGAACGGGATCAGGTTGTCGTCGCGCGTGAGGGTGAACTCGCGTTCCAGCCAGCCCAGCAGGTCCGTGTAGCCGTCGACCGGGTGCCAGATGCCGGGGATGGCGTGGACGTCCGGCATCAGGCCGACGGGGACGATCCCGTCGCCCGGGTGGTCGTCGCCCGTGTCCTTCGGGACCTGGAGGCCGGCCAGCGAGGGGCCGAGGAGGCGCAGGCCGCGCCACAGGGCGCCGCCCGAGAGGTCCCAGACGGGTCTGCCGACGGCGTCCGCGAGGCGGCTGCCCATGATTCCCGGCAGGACCACGACAAGATCGGTTACCCGTGTGCGCGACATACAAGCCCCCCGTCGGACGTTCCAGGACGGGCAGGGTATGACGACGGCGCCCCCGCCCGGAGTGGAATCCGGACAAGGGCGCCGTACGGGTTACTGCCGACGGGCAGCGGGGGCCTTACAGGCCGAGCTCGACCTCGAACTCGCCGGCCTCCAGGATCGCCTTCACGGCCGAGAGGTACCGGGCCGCGTCCGCGCCGTCCACCAGGCGGTGGTCGTAGGACAGGGTCAGGTACGTCATGTCGCGGGCGCCGATCACGGTGCCCTCGGCGGTCTCCATGACCACCGGGCGCTTCACCGTGGCACCGATGCCCAGGATCGCGACCTGGTTCGGCGGCACGATGACCGTGTCGAACAGGGCGCCGCGGGAGCCGGTGTTGCTGATGGTGAAGGTCGCGCCGGACAGCTCGTCCGGGGTGATCTTGTTGCTGCGGACCTTGCCGGCCAGGTCGGCGGTCGCCTTGGCGATACCGGCCAGGTTGAGGTCACCGGCACCCTTGATGACCGGGGTCATCAGGCCCTTCTCGGAGTCCACGGCGATGCCGATGTTCTCCGAGTCGAAGTAGGTGATGGTGCCCTCGTCCTCGTTGATCCGGGCGTTGACGACCGCGTGGGCCTTCAGCGCCTGGGCCGCGGCCTTGACGAAGAACGGCATCGGGGACAGCTTGACGCCCTCGCGGGCGAGGAAGCCGGCCTTGGCCTTCTCGCGCAGCTTCATGATCTTGGTGACGTCCACCTCGACCACGGACGACAGCTGCGCCTGCGAGTGCAGGGCCTTCATCATGTTGTCGCCGATGACCTTGCGCATGCGGGTCATCTTGACCGTCTGACCGCGCAGCTCGGACACCGCGGCGGCAGCGGCCGGAGCGGCCGGAGCAGCAGCGGCGGCCGGCGCCGGGGCGGCGGCCGCGGCCTTGGCGGCCTCGGCGGCGGCCAGGACGTCCTGCTTGCGGATACGGCCACCGACGCCGGTGCCCGTGACCGTGTTCAGGTTGACGCCGGCCTCGGAGGCCAGCTTGCGGACCAGCGGGGTCACGTACGCGCCCTCGTCACCGGCGGGAGCCGCCGGCGCGACGGGAGCGGCCGGGGCGACCGGAGCCGGAGCGGCGACCGGGGCGGCGGCCTGGACCGGCGCCGGGGCGGCGACCGGAGCGGCCGGAGCCACCGGGGCGGGCGCCGGAGCAGCCGGAGCCGGAGCGGCCGGAGCCGGAGCAGCGGCCGGAGCCGGAGCAGCGGCCGGGGCCGGAGCGGCAGCCGGGGCCGGAGCGGCCGGAGCCGGGGCGGCGGCCGGGGCAGCGCCCGCGACGCCGATGACGGCCAGACGGGCGCCGACCTCGGCGGTCTCGTCCTCGCCGACCAGGATCTCGAGCAGCGTGCCGGAGACCGGCGCGGGGATCTCGGTGTCGACCTTGTCGGTGGAGACCTCGAGCAGCGGCTCGTCGGCCTCGACCGTCTCGCCGACGGCCTTCAGCCAGCGGGTGACGGTGCCCTCGGTGACGGACTCGCCCAGGGCGGGCAGCACGACGTCGGTGCCGGACGCGGCCGGGGCAGCGGCGGCGGGGGCCTCGGCGACGGGGGCCGGGGCAGCGGCAGGCGCCTCGGCGACCGGGGCCGGGGCGGCAGCCGGAGCGGCGACCGTCTCGACGGCCGGCGCCGGGGCGGCAGCCGGGGCGCCGGAGCCGTCGTCGATGACGGCCAGCTCGGCGCCGACCTCGACGGTCTCGTCCTCAGCGACCTTGATGGAGGCCAGGATGCCGGACACGGGGGAGGGGATCTCGGTGTCGACCTTGTCGGTCGAGACCTCGAGCAGCGGCTCGTCGGCCTCGACGCGCTCGCCCTCGGCCTTCAGCCAGCGGGTGACAGTGCCCTCGGTGACGCTCTCGCCGAGCGCCGGAAGGGTTACGGAAACCGCCATGGTTTCAGTTGCTCCTTACGAATGGTGCGGTTGTGGTCGTCGCGCCCGTGACTGATTAGTCGTGTGCGTGCAGCGGCTTGCCGGCCAGGGCCAGGTGGGCCTCGCCGAGCGCCTCGTTCTGGGTCGGGTGCGCGTGGATGAGCTGCGCGACCTCGGCCGGCAGGGCCTCCCAGTTGTAGATCAGCTGGGCCTCGCCGACCTGCTCGCCCATCCGGTCACCGACCATGTGGACGCCGACCACGGCACCGTCCTTGACCTGGACGAGCTTGATCTCGCCCGCGGTCTTCAGGATCTTGCTCTTGCCGTTGCCCGCCAGGTTGTACTTCAGGGCCACGACCTTGTCCGCACCGTAGATCTCCTTGGCCTTGGCCTCGGTGATGCCGACGGAGGCGACCTCGGGGTGGCAGTAGGTCACGCGCGGCACGCCGTCGTAGTCGATCGGGACGACCTTCAGCCCGGCCAGGCGCTCCGCGACCAGGATGCCCTCGGCGAAGCCGACGTGCGCGAGCTGCAGGGTCGGGACGAGGTCACCGACGGCCGAGATGGTCGGCACGTTGGTCTGCATGTACTCGTCGACCAGGACGTAGCCGCGGTCCATCGCGACGCCCTGCTCCTCGTAGCCCAGGCCCTGGGAGACCGGACCGCGGCCGATGGCGACCAGCAGCACCTCGGCCTCGAAGGTCTTGCCGTCGGCCAGGGTGACCCGGACGCCGTTCTCGGTGTACTCGGCCTTGTCGAAGAAGGTGCCGAGGTTGAACTTGATGCCGCGCTTGCGGAAGGAGCGCTCGAGGATCTTGGAGCTGTTCTCGTCCTCGACCGGGACGAGGTGCTTCAGGCCCTCGATGATGGTGACGTCGGTGCCGAAGGACTTCCACGCCGAGGCGAACTCGACGCCGATCACGCCGCCGCCGAGGATGATCGCCGACTGCGGGACGCGGTCCAGGACCAGCGCGTGGTCGGAGGAGATGATCCGGTTGCCGTCGATGGTCAGGCCCGGGAGCGACTTCGGCACGGAGCCGGTCGCCAGCAGGACGTGGCGGCCCTGGATGCGCTGCCCGTTCACGTCGACCGAGGTCGGGGAGGACAGGCGGCCCTCACCCTCGATGTAGGTCACCTTGCGGGAGGCGACCAGGCCCTGCAGGCCCTTGTACAGGCCGGCGATCACGTCGTCCTTGTACTTGTGCACACCGGCGATGTCGATGCCCTCGAAGGAGGTCTTCACGCCGAACTGCGCGGCCTCGCGCGCCTGGTCCGCGATCTCGCCCGCGTGCAGCAGAGCCTTGGTGGGGATGCAGCCGTTGTGCAGGCAGGTGCCGCCGAGCTTGTTCTTCTCGATCAGGGCAACGTCCAGACCCAGCTGGGCAGCGCGCAGGGCCGCGGCGTAGCCGCCACTGCCACCGCCGAGGATCACTAGGTCGAAAACGGTGCTGGCGTCGTTCGCCACGTCACGTCCTCCATGCATGTGCGCCGGGCACCGGTCCTCTGTGACCGGGCGGCGGCTGGTGTTCGGCCGCTTGTTTCTTCGGCCCTGTGGTGGGCCCTGTCCTGCCGAGAACCCATCTTCGCATTTGTCGCGGGAACACGGGACGCCGGGCCCGGACTGCGACGGGTCGTTCTGCCGGAAGCAGGGGTTACCGAAGCGTAGAAACCTACGGATTTCGTTGTGGGTGAACACCCGGCCCCTTGTCGGGTCGCGCTCAAGGGGCCGGGGGTGCGTTGTGCGTCACATGTCAAGCGTCACACCGCGCCGGGCGCGGCGGCGGCCTCAGCCCAGGTCGCCGGTGGCGGTGCGCTCGGCCAGCCGCACCAGGGTGCGCACCGAGGAGCCGGTGCCGCCCTTGGGGGTGTAGCCGTACGGGGCGCCCTCGTGGAAGGCCGGGCCCGCGATGTCCAGGTGCGCCCAGGTGATGCCGTCGCCGATGAACTCCTGCAGGAAGAGACCGGCCACCAGGCCGCCGCCCATGCGCTCGCCCATGTTGGCGATGTCGGCGGTGGGGGAGTCCATGCCCTTGCGCAGGTCGGCGGGGAGCGGCATCGGCCAGGAGCTCTCGCCGACCTCCTCGGCGATCTCGTGGACCGACGTGCGGAAGGCGTCGTCGTTGGCCATGACGCCGAAGGTGCGGTGGCCCAGCGCCAGCACCATCGCGCCGGTCAGGGTGGCGACGTCGACGATCGCGTCCGGGTTCTCCTCGGAGGCCTTGGTCAGGGCGTCGGCCAGGACGAGGCGGCCCTCGGCGTCGGTGTTGAGGACCTCGACGGTCTTGCCGCTGTACATGCGCAGCACGTCGCCGGGACGGGTCGCGGAGCCCGACGGCATGTTCTCGGCGAGCGCGAGCCAGCCGGTGACGTTGACGGCCAGGCCCAGGCGGGCCACGGCGACCACGGCGGCGAAGACGGCGGCGGCGCCGGACATGTCGCACTTCATGGTCTCGTTGTGGCCGGCCGGCTTCAGGGAGATGCCGCCCGAGTCGTAGGTGATGCCCTTGCCGACGAACGCGAGGTGCTTCTCGGCGTCCGGGTGGGTGTAGGCGATCTTCACCAGGCGCGGCGGGTTCTCGGAGCCCTTGCCGACGCCCATGATGCCGCCGTAGCCGCCCTTGACCAGCGCCTTCTCGTCCAGGACCTGGACCTTGAGGCCGTGCTCCTTGCCGGTCGTCGAGGCGATGGCGGCGAAGGAGGCCGGGGTGAGGTCGTTCGGCGGGGTGTTGATCAGGTCGCGGGCGGTGTTGACCTCGGACGCGACGACGACGGCGCGCTCGGCCGCGGCCTTGTGCTCCTTGTCGCGCGGCTTGGCGCCGAGCAGGGCCACCTCGGCGAGCGGGAGCTTCGGGCCGCCGTTCTTGGCGGCCTTCTTCTCGCCGCCCTGGTAGGCGGTGAAGGCGTACGCGCCGAGCAGTGCGCCCTCGGCGACCGCGGTGACGGCGGAGGCGTCCTCGAGGGGGAGCGCGAAGGCGGCCTTCTTGCTGCCGTGCAGTGCGCGGGCGGCGGCGCCGGCGGCGCGGCGCAGCGCCTCCTCGTCGTAGGACTCCTCGTCGCCCGGCACCGGGCCGAGGCCGACCGTCAGCACGACCGGGACCTTGAGGCCGTCCGGGGCCGGCAGCTTGGTGGTCTCGCCTTCGGCGCCGGAGGCGCCCAGGGCGTCGAGCACGGCGGCGAGCTTCCCGTCGTACGCGTTGTCCACGGCCTCGGCGCCCGGTGCCACGACGGGACCCTTCGGGCCCTTCGCGACGCCGACCACGAGGGCGTCGGCGCGCAGCGTCGCCGCGCCGGCAGTGCTGAGAGTCAGAGCAGTCACGGTGGTGAAGTCTCGCTTCCGTTTGTGTTGTGGGCCGAGTGGGTGGAACGGCCATCCGGAGCGATCGTATTCCGGCCCGAACGGCCGCCAGAAATGAGCCTACGCTCAGCGGCTCGACCGTACGCCATTCCAGGGTTTGGCAAGTTGTTCGACTCGGCCGCTCGCGGGTTCACCCATCTGTGGTCTCTGTTCCAGGTTTGCCCGTTAGACCTGACGGGGTCCGCGAGACTCGAGCCACTCTCGCAAGGGGACGCGGGGTCCCTTTGCATGATTTCCACAGAGCCTCCTCGGCCCGGCCTACCGCCAAGGGCCGTAGTCGAGAGTGCCTGCGGGGGGAAAGGCCGAAATGGTCAACAAAAGCCGGATGAACAGGGTTGCGGCCGCAATGGCCGTCGCAGCGCTGGTATCCGTGGCATTGCCCGGCGCGTCCGCCCAGGCTGCCGCCGCCACACCGCGCATCGACCTGAAAGTCCTCGTCGTCGACGACGGCGGCAGCTCGGTGGAGGCGATCACCGCCGAGCTCCGCGACACGGGGGTGCCCTACACGCGCGTCCAGCTGGGCAGCAGCGGTCGCCCGGTGATCGACGCCGCGTTCCTCAGCGACGTCGTCGACGGCCGGCCGCGCGCGAAGTACCAGGGCGTCGTGCTGCCGAACGAGAACCCGTTCGGGGAGGGCTCGGCCGAGATGGCGGCGCTCGTCGCGTACGAGACCGCGTACGGGATCCGCCAGGTCGACGCCTACACCTGGGCCCACCCGGGCGTGGGCCTGGAGTACACCGACAACGGCGGCTACAGCGGCCAGCTCGACGGCACGCAGGCGGCCGTCACGGCCGCCGGCAAGGCGGGCCCCTTCGGCTACCTCGGCGGCCAGGTCGCCTTCGAGGACAACTCCGCCCTGGTCCCCGAGAGCTACGGCTTCATGGGCAGGCCGCGGGCCGGCTACACCAGCTACGTGGACGCGCCCGTCGGCTCCGGCCGCGCCTCGCTGGTCGGCGAATACGCCCACGACGGCCGCAGCGAACTGGTCGTCACCTTCGGCTACAACCAGTACCAGCAGCAGTTCCGGCTGCTCGCCCGCGGCATCGTCGACTGGCTGACCCAGGGCGTGCACCTCGGCCAGAGCCGCAGCTGGTTCGCGGTCCACGTCGACGACGTCTTCGCCCCGGACGCCCGCTGGAACAAGGAGCTCGACTGCACCCCCGGCGACTACGCCTGCGCGGGCGGCGAGGGCAAGGAGAGCACCATCCGGATGTCCGCCGCCGACGCCCAGTACGCGGCGCAGTGGCAGCAGGCCAAGGACTTCAAGCTCGACATGCTCTTCAACGGCGGCGCCGGCGAGGAGTGGAAGGCCGAGAACGGCGGGACCGACGCCCTCACCGCACAACTCGTCGCGGACCGGGCCAAGTACCGCTGGCTCAACCACACCTACACCCACCCGTTCCTCGGCTGCACCCAGGACACCACCACCGTCCCCTGGACCTGCGTCAAGAACGCGAGCGGCGCCGTCACCTGGATGAGTCGCGCCGAGATCTCCGCCCAGATCCGCGACAACGTCAACTGGGCGACGTCCAAGGGCATCAGCGTCGACCGCACCGAGCTCGTCACCGGCGAGCACTCCGGCCTGAAGACCCTCCCGCAGCAGGGCCAGGACAACCCCAACCTCGCGGGCGCGCTCGCCGACAACGGGGTGAAGTGGGTCGGCAGCGACAACTCGCGCGAGCCCGCGCAGCGGCCGGTCGGCGCCGCGCAGACCGTCCCCCGCCACCCGATGAACGTGTACTACAACACGGGCACCAACGCGGAGATGGCCGACGAGTACAACTGGCTCTACACCAGCCGCGCCCAGGGCGGCAGCGGCATCTGCGAGGACAACCCGGCGACCTCCACCTGCCTGCCCGCCCCCCTCGACACCGCCACCGGATACCTCGAACAGATCGTGCCGGCCGAGGCCCGCACCGCCCTGCGGCACGTCCTGGCCAACGACCCGCGCCCGCACTACGTCCACCAGTCCAACCTCGCCGAGGACCGCACCCTCTACCCCGTCCTGGACCGGGTCCTCGACACCTACCGCACCCTCTACGCGCCCAACACGCCGATCGTGAACCAGAGCACGAAGGAGATCGGCACCGAACTCGGCCGCCGCGCCGCCTGGGACAAGGCGCTCGCCGCGGGCCGGGTCACCGCGTACCGGATCGGCACCGCCGTCACCGTGAAGGCCCCCTCCGGGGTCCTCGCCCCGATCACCGCGCCGAACGGCACCAAGAAGCAGCTCCTGCTGGGCACGGCCGACTTCGGCACGGCCTACGCCGGCAACCGCTCGGCCTGGACCGGCCCGGAGCTGCTCCAGAGCTCGGTCACGCTCCGCCTGCCGGGCTGACCGCGGCCGCACCCGATCCCACCGGCCGAGCGGGTCCGATCCCCGCTCGGCCGCAGCCCTGCGAGCCTCACAACATCACAGTCCGGGGGGACATACCGCAATGAGCCATGGGCGTCACGTCACCATGCTCACCGAAGGAACCTATCCGCACGTCCACGGGGGAGTCAGCACCTGGTGCGACCAGCTGGTGCGGGGCATGCCGGAGGTCGACTTCAACGTCATAGCCCTGACCGGTACCGGCCGCGAGCCGGTCACCTGGGAACTGCCGCGCAACGTCTACCGGCACACCGCCTTCCCCCTGTGGGGACCCGCCCCCGGCCGCGGCCGCGGCACGGCCCTGCGCGGCAAGGCGCACCGCCGGTTCACCGAGACCTACGAGGCCTTCCTCCTCTCCTTGCTCGGCCCCCCGCCGGCCACCGCCGGGCGAACCCCCGCCCCCGGGCACGGCGGGTTCTCCGAGGCGCTGCGCGAACTCGCCGTGCTCGCCCGCTCCGGCCGGCTCGCCCACGCCCTGCGTTCCGAAACGGTCCTGCGCCTGCTGATGGCCGTGTGGACCCGCCCGGACCTGCCCACGGCCGCCGCCGCACCCACCGTCCACGACGCGCTCACCGCCACCGACCTGCTGGAACACGCGCTGCGCCCGCTGGCCGTACGGATCCCGCCCGACAGCGTCGCCCACGCCGTCAGCAGCGGCCTCGCCACCCTGCCCGCGCTCGCCGCCAAACACCTCGAAGGGGTGCCGTTCCTGCTCACCGAGCACGGCATCTACCTGCGCGAGCGCTACCTCGGCTACCGCCGGGCCGCCGAGCGGTGGCCCGTCAAGGCCCTCGTCCTCGGCTTCTACCGCGAGCTCAACTCCGAGGGCTACCGGCAGGCCGACCTGATCACCCCCTGCAACCAGTACAACCGCCGCTGGGAGGAGCGGGGCGGAGCCGACGCCGACCGGATCCGCACCGTCTACAACGGCGTCGACCCGTACGCCTTCCCCGAGGCCGGCCCCGAACCCGAGGTGCCCACCCTCAGCTGGTGCGGCCGCATCGATCCGATCAAGGACCTCGAAACCCTCATCCGCGCCTACGCGTTCATGCGCGCCGAGCTGCCCGCCCTGCGGCTGCGTCTGTTCGGCCCCGTCCCGGCCGGCTGCGAGGACTACCGGCTCCGCCTGGAGAAGCTCGCCGCCGAACTCGGGGTCGGGGACGGGATCACCTACGAGGGCCGGATCGCGGAGGTCGCCAAGGCCTACGCCGCCGGCAGCATCGTGATGCTCTCCAGCATCAGCGAGGGCTTCCCGTTCAGCATCATCGAGGCCATGTCCTGCGGTCGGACCACCGTCTCCACCGACGTCGGCGGGGTCCGCGAGGCCGTCGGCGACACCGGCCTCGTCGTCCCGCCGCGCGAACCCGAGACCATGGCCCGCGCCGCACTCGCCCTGCTCCGCGACGACCGGCGCCGCAGCGAGCTGGGCCGGCTCTCCCGCAAGCGGGTCGTCGAGAAGTTCACCCTCCACCAGTCCGTGGACGGCTTCCGGCACATCTACCGCGAACTCGCCGGCCAGCCCGTCCTGCCCGTCCACGAGGGCGACCACTGGACCCAGCGGCTCGCCGACCCCTGGTACCGGGAACTCGCGGCCGACGGGAGCCCGTGGTGAGCGGATCCCTCTGGCTGCGCGTCCCCGGCGGCGACACCCTGCCCGCCCTCCCGCGCCCCCGCCGCACCGCGGCGGGGGCCGAGCCCACCGCGGCCGACCCGATGGACGAACTCGCCGAGCGCCTCGACGGGTTCATCGCGGCCGCCGTCCACCCCGACGAGATCGCCGCCATCCTGGAGTCCGACGGGATGACCGACGAGCACATCCGGCTCACCTACGGCCGCCGCGACTCCTTCGACCTCGCCGAGCAGCTGTACACCCGGGTGCCGCGCGCCTTCCCCGAGCCGGAGGAGCGCACCGATCCCTGGAAGGTGTCCCTCGCCGCCTGCCTCCTCCGCGGGGTGATCTTCGCCCTGCCCGGCCTCGCCTACGTCCTCGGCGCACCGCTGCTGGAGGGCCCGCCGGACCGGCTCGGACTGCCCGCCGGAACCCTCACCCTGCTCGCCGGAGCCCTCATCGGCTGGGTGTGGGACCAGACCCTGTCCCACCGCGCCTACTCCTGGCTGGGCCTGGGCGACCGGGCCGCCGCCGGGCGGACCCTGCTCGTCGGCGCCCCCACCGGCGCCCTGCTCGGCATCGCCGCCGCGCTCACCGTCCCCGGCGGGCCGCCGTTCAGCTACGCCTTCGCCGCCGGGCAGGCCGTGTACGTCGGGGCCGCCACCGTCCTGCTGGTCCTCGGCCGGGAGCGGCTGCTCGTCGCCGCGCTCGCGCCCATGACCGCGGGGGCCGTCCTCGCGCTCCTCACCGACCTGCCCGTGCCCCTGCGCGTGGCCCTGCTCCTCGTGTCCCTGCTGGCCGCCTGCACGCTGGCGCTGCGCGAACTGCCGCTGGTCCCGGGCGTACGGGCCCTCGCGCGGCGGATCCGCGACCGGTCGCAACAGCGCCCCGGCCGGGGCCGCGGCCGGGGCCCCGGCCGGCTCCCGGGCGGGCCGGGCGGTCCGGGCGGTCCGGTGCGCTGGCGGATGCTGCGCGGCGCCGAGGAGGAGTACGGGCCGCGCGGCCCCCGGCTCGGCGAGTCCGTCCCGTACGGGGTGTTCGGCCTCGGTACCGGCCTGCTGGTGCTGTACGCCGCCCTCGGCGAGGTCCTCGCCGGCGGCCCGGCCGAAGCCGTCGCCGCGCCCTCCGCGGTGGCGCTCACGCTGAGCATGGGGCCCGCCGAGTGGCTGCTCCACCGGTTCCGCAGCAGGAGCCTCGCCGGGCTGCGGGCGGCCCGCTCGCCCCGGCAGTTCCGGCTGCGGATGCTCGGCACGCTGGCCCGCTGCATGGCCGTGTACCTGGCGGTGCTGCTCGTCCTCGGCGTGGTGGGAACCCTGTTCTGGCCCGGCGCGCCGGGCATGACCGGGGTCCGCGTCGCGACGCTGCTGCTGCTCGGCGGCGTGATGTGGACCGGGCTGCTGCTGCAGTCCTTCGGCGCGGTCCGGGCCGCCTCCGTCGTCTGCGCCTGCGCGGCCGTCGCGCAGAGCCTGGCCCTGCTGCTGGGGGTGGGGCAGCCCCGGCTGGTGCAGCTGGTCGTGGCGGGCACGGCCGCGGCCGCCCTCGCCGCGCTGGTCTGCCTGTTCCTCGGCCGGGCGACGGCACACCGCTGACCGCGCCCGCGGACGCCCTCCCCGTGACCCGTACGACCCGCCCCGACCTGACCCGATCTGATCCGACCCGTCTGAGAAGAAGGACCCCATGCTGCTGGTGCCGCTCTACGAGCACCCCGACGACCGGCCCGACGACTGGGAGCTGCTGATCCGCTCCGCGGGCCGGCTCCACTCGGTGGTCCTCAACCCGGCCAGCGGGCCGGGCGAGGCCCGCGACGCACGGTTCGCCGTCGTCGCCGAGCGGCTGCGCGACGCCGGCGTCCCCGTCCTCGGCTACACCGACACCGACTACGGGCGCCGCCCCCACGCCGACGTCGTCCGGGACCTGCTGCGCCACCGCGACTGGTACGGCGCCGACGGGGCCTTCCTCGACCAGGCCGCCCCCGACCCGGCGCTGCTCGGCCACTACGGCCGGCTCGCCGTCGCCGCCCGGGCCGCGGGCGCCCGCACCCTCGTCCTCAACCACGGCGTCCACCCGGACCCCGGCTACGCCGAACTCGCCGACCTCCTCGTCACCTTCGAAGGGCCCTGGGACGCCTACCGGGACGCGGCCGTGCCCTCCTGGACCGCCGACCACCCCGCCGGCCGGTTCTGCCACCTCGTGTACGCCGTCCCGCCGGGCGCGCCCGCCGCCGAGCTCGCCCGGCAGCGGCGGGCCGCCGTGCACTGCGCGGTCCCCGGAACCGGCGCGCACCCCTGGGGCACCCTCCCGCACGCGCTCCGGGACGCGCGGTGAGGGGCCCGGCGGCGTCCGGTCCGGCGCCCCGGCACCCGCGGCGGAGGCGTCCGCTGCGGCGGCTCGGGGCGGCGCTGCTGCTCGTACCGCTGCTGCTCCTGGCGGCCTGCACCGCCGAGCCGGACGGCGGGGAACCGGACCCGGGCCTGGCGCCCGCGCCGGAGGGGCGCTGGCAGCCGCGGCCCGGCACCGGATGGCAGTGGCAGCTCACCGGGAAGCTCGACACCTCCGTGGAGGCGCCCGTGTACGACGTCGACGGCTTCACCACGACGGCGGAGCAGGTCGAGACGCTGAAGAGGGCCGGGCGCCGGACCATCTGCTACCTGTCCACGGGGGCCTGGGAGGACTTCAGGCCCGACGCGGCGGCCTTCCCCGCGGAGCTCCTCGGCAAGGGCAACGGCTGGGAGGGCGAGCGCTGGCTGGACGTCCGGCGCCGCGCCGAGCTGGAGCCGCTGATGGCCAAGCGCATCGACATGTGCCGCGACAAGGGCTTCGACGCCGTGGAACCGGACAACATGGACGGCTACACCAACGACACCGGGTTCCCGCTGACCGCCGAGGACCAACTGCTCTACAACCGGCTGGTCGCGCGGCTCGCCCACGACCGGGGGCTCGCGGTCGGGCTGAAGAACGACCTGGACCAGATCCCGCAGCTGGTGGGCGACTTCGACTTCGCGGTCAACGAGCAGTGCGTCCAGTACGAGGAGTGCCAGGAGCTGGTCCCGTTCGTCAAGGCGGGGAAGGCCGTCTTCCACGTCGAGTACGAGCTTCCGACGAGCCGGTTCTGCAGCCTCACGCGGAAGCTGAAGTTCAGCTCCCTGCAGAAGGAGTACGAGCTGGGGGCCTGGCGCAAGGCCTGCTGAGCCCCGCGCCCGTCCCGCGACGCCCCGCAGCACCCCATCTCACTTCACGGGCAGGACGACGTGCACCCGGTAGCCGCCGCCGTAGCGGGGCCCGGCGAAGCAGGAGCCGCCCAGGGCGCCGGCCCGCTCCCGCATCCCGAGGAGCCCGTGCCCGCCGCCCTCCTCGGCGGCCGCCGCGGAGGGGGCCGCGTCGGAGCCGCTGCCGCCGCCGTCGTCGAGGACGGTGACCTCGGTGGAGGCGCCCACCCGGACCACGCTGACCTCGGCGCTGGCGCCCGGGCCGGCGTGCTTGCGCACGTTGGTCAGCGCCTCCTGGATGACCCGGTACGCCGCCAGGTCCACGGCCGCCGGCAGCGGACCGCCGTCCCGGCTCGGCTCCGGGTCCAGGTCCACCATCACCTTCACCGGCAGCCCCGCGTGCCGGAAGGTGTCCACCAGCTCGTCGAGCCGGGCCAGCCCCGGGGCCGGCTCGGTCGGCGCCTCCGGGTCGCCGGACTGGCGCAGCAGGCCGACCGTGGCGCGCAGTTCGTTCAGCGCCGAGCGGCTGGCGTCCCGTACGTGGGCCAGGGCCTCCTTGGCCTGGTCGGGGCGCTTGTCCATGACGTGCGCGGCCACCCCGGCCTGCACGTTGACCAGGGCGATGTGGTGGGCGACCACGTCGTGCAGATCGCGGGCGATCCGCAGCCGTTCCTCGGCGACCCGCCGCCGGGCCTCCTCCTCGCGGGTCCGCTCCGCCCGCTCGGCCCGCTCCCGGATGGCGTCGACGAAGGCCCGCCGGCTGCGGACCGCGTCGCCCGCGGCCGCGGCCATGCCGGTCCAGGCGAACACGCCGACGTTCTCCTGCGAGTACCAGGGCAGCGGGCCGGAGGCCAGCATGGCCACGCCCGTCAGGCCGGCCATGGTCAGCAGGCCGAGGCGCCAGGTGGTGGGCCGGTCGGTGCGGGAGGCCAGCGTGTACAGGGCGATCACGGCGGCCATGGCGACGGGCGCCCGGGGTTCGCCGGAGGCGAGTTCCACCACGGACAGCCCGACGGTGGCGGCGAGCACGGCACGGGTGCGCAGCCGCCGGAAGACGAGGGCCGCCGCGGCCAGCAGCATCAGCACCAGCGACAGCGGATCGGGGGTGCGGGTGCCGAAGGTCGGCCCGTGCGGGCCGCGCGGGTCGACGAACGAGCCGAGGACCATTGCGACGAGCGCCCCGAGCGCGAGGACGGCGTCGATGGCCAGCGGATGGGCCCGCAGCCACCTCCGGGTGGCGGGGAACGGCCCGAGGTCTGTCGTCACCCCGATACGGTACGGCCTGCTCCGGCCCGGGTGGTCCGGCCGCCGGAGAACGGGGTCAGCGGTGCGGGCGGGGCCGTGGGGGCGCGGCCGCGGGCGGCAGCGGGCGCCGCCGCGGCGGGGCGGCGGCGCGCTGCGGGCCCCGCGCGGCGAGGGCCAGGCACAGGCCGAGGACGGCGGCGATGGCCGCGAGGTGCTCCTTGCCGGCCAGGTTGTCCTTGACCAGCACCTCGCCGATCATGGCGGTGACCACCAGGGCGCCGGTCAGGTGCGCGCGGTGGCGCCAGCACAGGTAGAGGGCGAGGCCCACGACCGCCGCCGACGGGCCGGTGTCGTTGACGACCCGGTCGGACAGCGGCAGGCCGAGGGGATGGTCGGGCCCCAGCGCGAGCCCGAGCCGGGCGTACGTGGTCCCGGCGAGGGTGGCGACGTAGCCGAAGGCCAGCGTGCGCCACCAGCCGATGCAGATCTCCGCGATCCCGAACACCAGCAGGATCTGGACGAGGGCCCCCCACACGGGCAGGTCCAGCGCGGGGACGAACAGCGACAGCGGGGTCCGCAGCAGGGCCAGCCAGAACGGGTCGGTGGCCTTGACCGACCCGAGGTTCTGGACGGGCCGGAACCCCCAGGAGGTGTTCTGGACGATCTGGAAGACGAAGGTCAGGCAGACGGCCCCCAAGGTCATCGGGAGGGCCCGCCAGCGGTCGCGGACGAGGGCCTCCCGGACGGTCCCGCACAGGGGCCCCCACTCACGGCGGGCGAACCGCCGCAGTGGGGCCGTCGTCCACGCTGTCAACGATTGGTCTCCAGATGTCTGCGGTTGAGCCACTTAGGCAGCCCGGGAGCCTCCAGGAAGCCCTCGGCCCGGCCCGCGGCGATGCCGATCCGCAGCAGGTCGGAGCTCTTCTCGAAGAGCATGAACCGCGGCTCCCAGATCGGCCGGTATTTGGCGTTGGCCCGGTAGAGGGACTCGATCTGCCACCAGCGGGAGAAGAAGCTGAGCAGCGAGCGCCACATGCGCAGCACCGGACCCGCGCCCAACTTGGACCCCCGTTCGAAGACCGAGCGGAACATCGCGAAGTTGAGCGAGACCTGTGTGACGCCGATCTCCTTCGAGCGTTCGAGGAGTTCGATGACCATGAACTCCATCAGACCGTTCTCGGAGTCGCGGTCACGGCGCATCAGGTCCAGCGACAGGCCCTTGGGGCCCCACGGCACGAAGGACAGCAGCGCCCGCAGGTCGCCGTTGCCGTCGGTGCACTCCAGCATCACGCACTGGCCGTCGGCCGGGTCGCCGAGGCGGCCCAGCGCCATGGAGAAGCCGCGCTCGGTGGCGCCGTCGCGCCAGTCGTCGGCGCGGCGCACCAGCTCGGCCATCTCCTCGGCGGGGATGTCGGCGTGCCGGCGGATGCGGACGCCGTAGCCGGCCCGCTTGACCCGGTTGAACGCCTGCCGGACGGTCCGCATCGCACGGCCCTCCAGGGTGAACTCGGCGGTCTCGACGATCGCCTCGTCGCCCAGCTCCAGCGCGTCCAGGCCGTGCCGGGCGTAGATCTGCCCGGCCTCCTCGCTCGCGCCCATCACGGCGGGCACCCAGCCGTGCTCGCGGGCCTCGGCCAGCCACGGGTCGATGGCGCCGGGCCAGGCCTCGGGGTCGCCGATCGGGTCGCCGGAGGCCAGGGAGACACCGCCGACGACGCGGTAGGTGACGGCCGCCTTCCCGGTGGGGGACCAGATGACGGACTTCTCGCGGCGCAGTGCGAAGTAGCCGAGGGAGTCGCGGTCGCCCTGCCTGGCCAGCAGCGCCCGCAGCTTCTCCTCGTCCTCCTCGGTGATCGGGTCCACGGCCCGGCGGGAGCGGAACGCGGCGAGCAGCACCGCCAGCAGCAGCACCATCGACATGACGTTGATGACGACGTCCACCCAGGCGGGGGTGGTGATGGCCGCGTAGTCGCGGGCGTCGGGGTCCAGGGTGATCAGGCGCATCGCGCCGTAGCGCCACCGGGCGAGGAACGTGGCCTCGGAGGCGTCCGGGTCGGTGTTGGCGGCGCCGACGATCAGCGCGGCGAGCAGCGAGGTGACGAGCAGGCCGACGGCGGCGACGGCGGTGGCCAGCTTGGGGTTGGAGCGGTCGCCCTTGGCGTAGAACTCCTTGCGGCCCAGCAGCAGGGCGCCGACGAACGACGCGGTCAGGACGAGCGACACCCAGTTCTGGGTGTGGTCGCGGAACTCCGGGTAGCAGACGTCGAACTCGCCGCCGGTGCACGGGGCGAAGGCGGCGACGGCGAAGGCCAGCAGGAGCAGTCCGGCCAGCACCAGGTTCAGGATCCACGCGGCCCGCTTGCGCCGGCCCATGGTGACGGCGAGCAGCAGCGAGAACAGGCCGGACGCGAAGCCCGCCGTGAGCAGGTACGGGGTGTAGAAGTCCTCGGTGTTGTGGCGGCGCAGGTCCTGGCCGAGGGACACCCAGACCGCGCTGAGGAAGTTCACGAAGGTGACGGCGCGCAGGTACCACACCGCGAACGCGGCGCTGCGGCGGGAGCGGACGGATCCGCGGCCGCCGCCCTCGTCCTTCTTCCCGTCGGCGTCCTTCGCGGTGGCATTCGCGGCGCCCTTCGCCCCGTCCTTGGCGGTGGTGTCGTCCTTGGCGGGCTGTCGGTCCTGCGGCGCCTGTCGGGCGCGCGGGGCCTGTGCCGTCTTTGCGGCATTCCGGTCAATATCTGCGCTGGTCAAGCGGGCCTCTCCCATGAAACGCGATCATATGGGGCGCCACCGACCACGACCGGCCGGGTCGGGGAGCCACGGCCGGTCGCGGCCACGGCTCCCCGCCGGTTCAGTCCTCCCGCTCCGGCTCCGGCTCGGCCCGCTCCGGCAGCTCCGCCGCGAGTGCGGCAGCCGCCTGGACCAGGGGGAGCGCCAGCAAGGCCCCGGTTCCTTCCCCTACGGTGACGCCGTGCGAGAGCACGGGGTTGAGCGCCATTCGGTCAAGTGCCTTCGCCTGGCCGGGTTCGCCGCTCGCCTGGCCGGCCAGCCACCAGTCCGGGGAGCGGAACGCGGCCCGCTGGGCCACCAGTCCGCAGGCTGCCGAGACGACCCCGTCGAGGATCACCGGCGTACGGCGCACCGCGCACTGGAGCAGGAATCCGGTGATCGCGGCGACGTCCGCCCCGCCGACCGCCGCGAGCAGCGCCACCTGGTCGCCGAGGACCGGGCGGGCCCGGCGCAGCGCGTCCCGGATCGCCGCGCACTTGCGCATCCAGGTCAGGTCGTCGATGGGCTGCCCGCCGCGCCCGGTGACCACCGAGGCGTCGGTGCCGCACAGCGCGGCGACGAGCACCGCGGCGACGGTGGTGCCGCCGACGCTCAGGTCCCCGAGGACGACCAGGTCGGTGCCGGAATCGGCCTCCTCGTCGGCGATGCGCATGCCGAGCCGGATCGCCTCCTCGGCCTCCTCGCGGGTGAGGGCGTCCTCGACGTCGATCCGGCCGCTGCCGCGGCGCACGCGGTGCCGGACCACGTCCTCGGGCAGCAGGCCGGGATCGCAGTCCAGGCCGGCGTCCACGATCCGCACCGAGGCCCCGAACCGCCCGGCGAGGATCGCGACGGGCCCCGCCCCGTTGAGTACGGAGCGCACCAGCTCGTGGGCGCTGCCGGCGGCCCGGGCGGACACCCCGGCGGAGGCGATCCCGTGGTCGGCGGCGAACAGGACGACCCGGGGCCGCTCGATCGGCTCGACCGGAACCCGCCCCTGCGCGGCGGCCAGCCACTCGGCGAGCTCGTCGAGCCGCCCCAGCGACCCGGCCGGCACGGCCAGCCGCGCACGGCGCTCCTCGGCGTCGCGGCGGACGCCGCCGTCGGGCCGCTCGATCAGATCGGAGAAGTCGTCGAGATTCAGGGTGGTCATCTGCCAGAGCGTACAGCCGGTAAGGCCCTGCCCAAGCCCCTCTCCGGGCCCGCCCCGCGCCCCGTTTCCGGGCGGTCGGACAGCCCCGTGCCCGGCCCCGCCCGGGGCCCTCTGCGGGCCCGCCGGACCGCCCCGGCCGTCGGACGGCCGGGATCAGTCCTTCAGGACCAGCGCCTGCCCGGCCACCACCAGCAGCACGTGCTCGCACTCGCCGGCCACCGCGCTGTTCAGCCGCCCGAGCTCGTCCCGGAAGCGGCGGCCCGAGGCGGTCGCGGGCACGATCCCCGAGCCGACCTCGTTGCTGACGGCCACCACCGTGCGGCGCGTCGCCCGCAGGGCCGCCACCAGCTCCGCCACCCGCTCCTGCAGCTCCTTGCGGCCGCGGCCCGCCCACACGGCGTCGTCCCAGGCGCCCGCCCGGTCCATGGCGTCCGTCAGCCACAGCGCCAGGCAGTCGATCAGCAGCGGCGGCCCGCCCTCCGTCAGCAGCGGCGCCAGCTCGCAGGTCTCCACCGTCCGCCAGTTCCCGGGCCGCCGGTCCCGGTGCAGCCCGACCCGGGCCGCCCACTCCGGGTCGCCCTCGCGGGTCCCGGAGGTGGCCACGTAGACCACCTCCGGGAAGCCCGCCAGCCGCCGCTCCGCCTCCACGGACTTCCCCGAGCGGGCGCCGCCCAGCACCAGCGTCCGGCGCGGCAGGTCCGGCACCGCGTGGTACTCGCCCACGGTCACCGTCGTCCCGTCCGGCACCGCGCGCGCCCCGGCCGCCGCGCACCGCCGCTCCAGCTCGCGCCCCGGCGGGGTGTCGTGGTCCAGGTGCACCGCGATCACGTCCGTGGTGGGCCCGGCGGCGCCCTCCGCCCGGAGCCGGGCCAGCGCCTCCGGCCGGCCCAGCACGTCCGCGAGGACCATGTCGTACGGGCGCTGCGGGAACCCGAGCCCGCCGCGCTGCTGCCCGGCCGGCGCCGCGCCGGGGGGCAGGTACAGCAGCCTGCTGCCGTCCGGGCCCGTCACCTCGTACCCGGTGCCCGGCGCGTCCATCGGTACCGCCCGCACCCGGTGGCCGCTGATCACCGCGAGCTCCCGCCCGTCGGGCACCCGCACGGCCGCGGGCAGTCCGGGCGGCAGTTCCACGGCGGGCCCGTCGTGCGGATGGGTCAGCAGGACCTGCCGCACACCGGCCAGCGAGTGCCCGGCCCGGGCCCCGGCCAGGACCGCCCCGGGGGTCAGGTCGAGCAGCAGGGCCCCGTCCACGAGCAGGGACGTCGCGGCGCGCGCCCGGGGGCCGACGGAGACCGCGCAGGCGGCGCAGGGACAGCCGGGGCGGGGCAGTCCTTCGGGGGTACCGGTGCCGAGCAGAGTGAGTTCCACGAGAAGATCCTCCCGCGTCCCCGGGACTGGTGCGCGCCCGGCTACTCTGCGGGCAGACTCAAGGCGAGCAGCGGACGAGCAACGGAGGCGGACATGGCGTGGACGTGGCGTTTCGAGACGGCCGACGGCAGCGAGACGACCCCTGCGGTCACCCCGGAGGAGTTCACCACGCAGGGCGACGCGGAGTCCTGGATCGGGGAGTACTGGAAGGAACTGCTGGAGGGCGGTACCGAGCGGGTGAAGCTGTCCGACGACAGCGGGACCGAGCTGTACGCGATGAGCCTGCGCGAGGCGCTGGACGCCTGATCCGGGCGCAGTGCGCGCCCCGGGTCCCGACAGGGGCCCGGGGCCGCCGCGTGCCGGGGGCCGTACGGGGAGTGGTGCGGGGGAGCGGTGGTCAGCCGCGGACGCCGCACAGGTGCAGCAGCGCCGCCACCCCGCGGTAGGGGTCGGTCCGCCCGGCGCGGTCCTCGGCGGCCAGGAGCCGCTCCAGGTCCTCGTCCGGGGGGAGCGTCCCGCCGGCCTCGGTGCCGTCGGTGAAGACGCGCACCCCGTACCAGGTGTGCAGGGGGGCGCCGATCCCGGACAGCGTGGACGTGAGGTCGGCGAGCCGGTCGGCCCGTACCTCCAGGCCCAGCCGGTTGGTGTAGTCGACGCTCTCGAAGGCGGACAGGGCGGCCGACCAGTCGCCGTCCAGTCCGGGCCGCATCGCGAGCGCGTCGCCGTTGCGCACCAGCAGGGACAGCAGCCCGCCGGGGGCGAGCATGCGGGCCAGCCCGGCCAGCATGCCGTCCGGCTCGGACACGTACATCAGTACGCCGTGGCACAGCACGATGTCGAAGCTGCCCGGGGTGAAGTGGGCGCCGGTCTCGCGCCCGTCCCCCTCCAGCAGCTCGACCCGGTCCCGGATGCCGGCGGGCTCGGCCTCCAGCGCCGCCCGGGCGACGGCCAGCATGCCGGGGTCCTGCTCCAGGCCGGTCACCCGGTGCCCGGCGCGGGCGAGCCGCAGCGCCTGGGTGCCCTGGCCCATGCCCACGTCCAGGACGCGCAGCCGCTGTCCGACCGGGAAGCGCTGCGCGATCTGCTCATCGACCTGCCGGCCCACGAGTTCCTGGCGGACGGCGTTGCGCAGGCCGCCCAGGCCTTCGAGCCACAGCCTGGCGCCCTGCGCGAATCCGTCCCCCGCCCCCCCGGGCCTGTCTGCGCTCAGGGCCGTTCCCCGCGCTTGACCTGCGGCTTCGGCAGGCGCAGGCGGCGCATCTGGAGGGTACGCATCAGGCCGTACGCGACCGCGCCGCGGCGCGGCTGGTCGGCGAAGCGCTCGTTCAGGGCCTTGCGCAGGCGGAACGCCAGACCGATCGAGTCGAGGATGATCAGGGCGATCACGGCGAGCCAGAGCAGCAGGGCCACGTTCTGGATCTGCGGCTGCCGGATCATGCTGAGCACCAGGATGATCACGGCCAGCGGCAGGAACATCTCGGCGACGCAGAAGCGGGAGTCGACGAAGTCGCGGACGAAGCGGCGCACGGGACCCTTGTCGCGGGTCGGCAGGTAGCGCTCGTCGCCGCTGGCCAGCGCCTCGCGCTGCTTGGCCAGCTCGACCCGGCGCCGCTCACGGGCCCGTCGGGCGTCCTCCTTGCGGTCGCCGGTGGAGACCACCGCAGCCTTGCGCTGCGACTGGGCCACGGCGCGCTTCGGCGTCGGGCGGCCCTTGGGGGCCTGCGGGTCACGGGACTTCGAGAGGTCTGCGCTCACCTTGTCGGTGGCGGCGGCCTTCTCTTCCTTGGAGGAACGGCTACCAAACACAAAACCCAAGCCTACGTGGTTGCGCACCGGTACCCCACCCCGCTCGGGAACGATCCGGCAACGGCGGGCGTCTGGAGCGGTGCAGGGTTCGTGCGGGACGCGTCGGGGGATCCCCTCCTCCTTCCGCCTGACAAGGGCGACGGCACAGTCGTCCTGGAGGAGGAGCGCATCCGCTCACGAACAGTGCGGTAATGGAGACAGGGCCCGTACTGTGGGTCTTGTTGGTGACCTGGAGCGAAGTCCGTCAGAAGGGGGCGCGCGAAGCCCATGAGCGGTGTCATGAAGCGTATGGGGATGATCTTCCGCGCGAAGGCGAACAAGGCCCTTGACCGGGCCGAGGACCCGCGCGAGACCCTCGACTACTCGTACCAGAAGCAGCTGGAGCTGCTGCAGAAGGTGCGCCGCGGCGTCGCGGACGTCGCCACCTCCCGCAAGCGCCTGGAACTGCAGCTCAACCAGCTCCAGACCCAGTCCGCCAAGCTGGAGGAGCAGGGCCGCAAGGCGCTCGCGCTCGGCCGCGAGGACCTGGCCCGCGAGGCGCTGTCCCGCCGCGCCTCGCTCCAGCAGCAGGTCAGCGACCTGCAGGTGCAGCACGAGACCCTGCAGGGCGAGGAGGAGAAGCTGACCCTGGCCGCGCAGCGCCTCCAGGCCAAGGTGGACGCCTTCCGTACGAAGAAGGAGACCATCAAGGCCACCTACACCGCGGCCCAGGCCCAGACGCGGATCGCCGAGTCCTTCTCCGGCATCTCCGAGGAGATGAGCGACGTCGGCCTGGCCATCCAGCGGGCCGAGGACAAGACCGCCCAGCTGCAGGCCCGCGCGGGTGCGATCGACGAGCTGCTGGCCTCTGGCGCCCTCGACGACCAGAGCGGACTCGGCGCCAAGGACGACATCCAGGCCGAGCTGGACCGCCTCTCGGGCGGTACGGACGTGGAGCTGGAGCTCCAGCGGATGAAGGCGGAGCTGGCCGGCGGCCCGTCCGCCCAGCAGCAGGCCATCGAGGGCGGCGCCCCCGGTACCGCCCAGCAGCAGTCGCAGACCCAGCACCGGTTCGACAAGCAGTAGGACGGGGCCCGTCATGATTGTCCGGATCATGGGGGAAGGTCAGGTGACGGTGGCGGACAGCCACTTCGCCGAGCTCAACAGGCTGGACGACGAGCTGCTCGCGGAGATGGAGGGCGGCGACGAGGCGGGCTTCCGGCGCACGCTGCACGCGCTGCTCGACGCCGTGCGGCAGCTCGGCGCGCCACTGCCCGACGACGTGCTGGAGCCGTCCGAGCTGATCCTGCCCGCGCCCGACGCCTCGCTCGCCGAGGTCCGGGAGATGCTCGACGACGGCGGGCTCATCCCGGGCTGACCGCCGGCCCCGGCAGTACGGGGCCACGGTGGCGGCACCAGGTCACGGCGGCGGCGGTTCCTTCGGGGCCGCCGCCCGCTCCGGATCGGGGGTCCCCCCGATGAAGTTCTCGAAGCGGCGGCGCTTGGCCGCCCAGCGCCGGTCGTGGTGGAAGGCCCGCAGGCCCGCCTTGGCGCGGGCCCGCGGCCGGTTCGCGTAGAACCGCTTCGCGTACGGGGAGCCGGGCCGGGCCAGCCGGACCGCGCCGATCAGCGCCACGAACGGGATCACGACCCCGAACAGCGCGGTCCGCGCCTTGCCCTTCCACAGGGCGACCAGGGCCAGGAAGAAGTTCAGGGCGGTGTTCATCGCCACCAGGCCGCGGTTCTGCCGCTCGTCCGCCGTCAGGTCGTTGACCCCGAACGGCAGGAACCCGCTCAGCACCAGCGCCACCAGCGCGGCCGTGAGCACCACGATCTCGACGCTCTTGCGGCCCTGCTCGCTCCAGTAGACGTCGTCGAGGTGCAGGATCAGCGCGAACTCGTCCAGGACCAGACCCGCGCCCAACCCGAAGAGCACCGCCGAGATCAGCGAGCCGAGACCGCGCGCGCCGCTGGCGACGGAACCGAAGCCGCCGATGATCACGAGGACCACCCCGGGCACCACGTGGTGGACGTGCAGGCCGCCCGGCGTGACGTTCCTGAACGGCCCCCGGCCGGCCCGGATCAGACGGGTGATGACACGGGTGACCAGGAACGACGTCACGAACGACAGCAGGGCGAGGAGCAGCGGGAGCTTCCCCGGCTCGACGATGTTCCGGTACCACCAGTGACCCATACCGCCAGCTCCTTGTTGTGGCAGCTTCCCCTTTTTATCCCGCATTGGGCAATTTACCGGGAGGGATGAGCGGGTAGCGTTCGCGCCGATGACAGATACGTTCGACGACCAGCCCCCGCCCTCGCGCCTGGTCCCGCCCGCAGAACGCGCCTCGCTCCCCGACGGGATCCGCTTCGCGTTCGGCACGCTCACCGTGCTGCCCGCCCGCATCACCCGCTGGGACCGGCCCGCGGCCCGCACCGGCATGGCCTGCGCGCCGCTCGCCGGACTCGTCGTCGGCGTGCTCGCCGCCGCCGCCGGCACCCTCCTGCTGCTGCTCGGCGGGGGCCCGCTGCTCGCCGCCGCGGTCACCGTGGCCGTACCCGCCGCCCTGACCCGGGGGCTGCACCTCGACGGCCTCGCCGACACCGCCGACGGGCTGGGCTGCGCCAAACCGGCCGCCGAGGCCCTGCGCATCATGAAACGGTCCGACATCGGCCCGTTCGGGGTGGTCGCCCTGCTCCTGCTGCTGCTGATCCAGGTCGGGGCACTCACCGACGCCTACGCCGACGGCTGGGTCCGCGGCGCCTCCGCGGCCGTCGTCGCGGCCGTCACCGCCCGCCTCGCCATGACCCTGGCCTCCCGGGACGGCGTCCCCCCGGCCCGCCTCGAAGGCCTGGGCGCGGCCGTCGCCGGGGTGGTCCCGCGGGCCGCGGCCGCGCTGGCCGCCGCCGCCGTCACGGTCCTGGCCGCGGCCGCCGCCCTGCCGCTGGGCCCGCTCGCGGCCGTCCGGCAGGCGGCCGCGGTCCTGGTGGCCCTGGCGGCGGCCGAGTTGCTGCTGCGCCGCTGCGTGCACCGCTTCGGCGGGGTCACCGGGGACGTCTTCGGTGCCCTGGCCGAGGTCTCCGCGGCGGCCGCGCTGATCGTCCTGGCCCTGGGCTGACCGCCCCGCGTGCCCGGCGGCCCGCCCGCGGCACGTAGGGTCGGGGCCGTGGAAGAGACGCCGACGCCCATCAAGGTGCTGCTCGCCGACGACCAGGCCCTGCTCCGCAGCGCCTTCAAGGTGCTCGTCGACTCCGAGCCCGACATGGAGGTCGTGGGCGAGGCCTGTGACGGGGCCCAGGCCGTCGAGCTCGCCCGCCGCACCCTGCCCGACGTGGTCCTCATGGACATCCGGATGCCCGGCACCGACGGCCTCGCCGCCACCCGCATGATCAGCCAGGACCCGGCGCTCGCCGGGGTCCGGGTGGTCATGCTGACGACCTTCGAGGTCGACGAGTACGTCGCCTCGGCCCTACGGGCCGGCGCCTCCGGCTTCCTCGGCAAGGGCGCCGAACCGGAGGAACTGCTCAACGCCATCCGGGTCGCCGCCGCCGGCGAGGCCCTGCTCTCCCCGGCCGCCACCAAGGGGCTCATCGCCACCTTCCTCGCCCAGGGCGGCGGCGCCGGCCCCGCCGCGCCGACCGCGGAGGACGCCGAGCGGCTCGCCGCACTCACCGGCCGGGAACGCGAGGTCCTCGTCCACGTCGCCGGCGGCCTGTCCAACGACGAGATCGCCGGGCGGCTCCAGGTCAGCCCGCTCACCGTCAAGACCCACGTGAACCGGGCCATGGCCAAGCTCGGCGCCCGCGACCGGGCCGGGCTCGTCGTCATCGCCTACGAATCGGGGCTGGTCCGACCGCGCTCCGAGTAGCGCCCGCCGTACGCCTTCGTACTCGTGCGTGTACTACGGACGCGGTATGCCGCGGGTAAGGACAGGACCTGGGGGCGACGCAGCGGCCTCCCGGCATCGGCGAGGCTTGAGTGCCGGCCGCGGCTTTCGCGGCCCTCTCGGCCGGCCCTGCCCAGACCGACTGCAGAGAGAAACCCACGCCCATGTCCTGGCTGTCCCGATTCAGCCTGGCCCAAAGAGCACTGATCGGCCTCGTGTCGATCACCGCGCTGCTCTTCGGCGCCATAGCCATCCCGCAGCTCAAGCAGCAGCTGCTGCCCTCCATCGAACTGCCGATGGTCTCCGTGCTCGCCCCGTACCAGGGTGCTTCCCCCGACGTGGTGGAGAAGCAGGTCATCGAGCCGATCGAGGCCAACCTCAAGGGCGTGGACGGCATCACCGGCATCACGTCCACCGCCAGCGAGGGCAACGCCCTGATCATGGCCTCCTTCGACTACGGCGACAGCAGCACCAAGCAGCTCGTCGCCGACGTCCAGCAGGCCGTGAACCGGGCCCGCGTCCGGCTGCCCGCCGACGTCGACCCGCAGGTCATCGCCGGCTCCACCGACGACATGCCCACCGTCGTCCTCGCCGTCACCTCCGACAAGGACCAGCAGGCCCTCGCCGACCAGCTCGGCCGCAGCGTCGTCCCCGTCCTGGAGGACATCAAGGGCGTCGGCCAGGTCACCGTCGACGGCGCCCAGGAACTCCAGGTCACCGTCACCCCGGACAACGCGAAGCTCGCGGCGGCCGGCCTCGACGGCGCCGCCCTCGCCCAGGGCCTCCAGGCGGGCGGCGCGGCCGTGCCCGCCGGCTCCTTCGACGAGGAGGGCAAGAACCGGACCGTCCGCGTCGGCGGCGGCTACACCTCCCTCGCCCAGCTGGAGGACCTCCGCCTGAGCTCGGGCCCCGGCAAGTCGGCCGTCCGCCTCGGCGACGTGGCCTCCGTCAGGCAGGAGCCCGCCAAGCCGGTCTCGATCACCCGCACCAACGGCAAGCCCAGCCTCGCCGTCGTCCTGACCATGGACAAGGACGGCAGCGCCGTCGCCATCTCGGACGCCGTCAAGGAGAAGCTGCCCGAACTGCGCACCGCGCTCGGCTCCGGCGCCGAGCTCACCGTCGTCGCCGACCAGGGCCCGCCGGTCGCCAAGTCCATCTCCAGCCTCACCACCGAGGGCATGCTCGGCCTGCTCTTCGCGGTGATCGTGATCCTGGTCTTCCTCGCCTCGCTGCGCTCGACGCTGGTCACCGCGGTCTCCATCCCGCTGTCCGTCGTCCTCGCGCTGATCGTGCTGTGGGCCGAGGACCTGTCGCTCAACATGCTGACCCTGGGCGCCCTCACCATCGCGATCGGCCGCGTCGTCGACGACTCGATCGTGGTCCTGGAGAACATCAAGCGCCACCTCGGCTACGGCGAGGAGCGCGAGGAGGCCATCCTCACCGCCGTCAAGGAGGTCGCCGGCGCGGTCACCTCCTCGACGCTCACCACCGTGGCCGTCTTCCTGCCCATCGGCTTCGTCGGCGGCATGGTCGGCGAGTTCTTCGGACCGTTCTCCCTCACCGTCGCCGCGTCCCTGCTGGCCTCGCTGCTGGTGTCCCTGACGGTCGTGCCGGTGCTCTCGTACTGGTTCCTGCGCGCCCCGAAGGGCGTGACCGCCGGCGACACCGAGAGCGCGGAGAAGGCGCGCCGCGAGGCCGAGGAGAAGGAGGCGAAGAGCCGCATGCAGCGCGGCTACGTCCGGGCCCTCGGCCTGGTCACCCGCCGCCGGGCGAGCACCCTCGTGCTGGCCGCCGTGGTCTTCGTCGGCACCCTCGGCATGACCCCCCTGCTGAAGACGAACTTCTTCGACCAGGGCGAGCAGGCCGTCCTCACCGTCAAGCAGCAGCTCCCGGTCGGCGCCTCGCTGGCCGCCGCCGACGAGGCGAGCCGCAAGGTGGAGAAGGCCCTCACCGGGGTCGAGGGCGTCCAGGACTACCAGGTCACCGTCGGCTCTTCCGGCTTCCTGGCCGCCTTCGGCGGCGGCACCGGCTCCAACCAGGCCACCTACCAGGTCGTGCTGGACGACGCCGGCGACAGCGAGGCCGTCAAGAAGCGGCTGGAGGAGACCCTCGGAAAGCTCGACGGCATCGGCGACACCAGCATCTCCGCGGGCGGCGGTTTCGGCAGCCAGAACCTCAGCGTCGTCGTCAAGGCGGGCGACGCCGGCGTCCTCGCCAAGGCCGCCGAGCAGGTCCGGGCCGAGATGGCCACCCTCAAGGACGTCACCGACGTCCAGAGCGACCTCTCCCAGTCCCTGCCCCGCATCTCGGTGACCGCCACCCCGAAGACGGCCGACGCCGGCCTGAACCAGGCCGCGCTCGGCGCGCTCGTCGCCCAGGCCGTACGCGGCACCCCGGCGGGCAAGGCCGTCCTGGACAACACCGAGCGGGACATCGTCATCAAGTCCGCGCAGCCGGCCACCACCCTGGCCCAGCTGCAGGCGCTCCCCGTCGGCCCGGCCAAGCTCGGCGACATCGCCGAGGTCAAGGTCGTGCCCGGCCCGGTGTCGATGACCCGCATCGACGGCGCCCGCGCCGCGACCGTCACCGCCAAGCCGGTCGGCGACAACACCGGCGCCATCGGCGCCGAGCTCCAGACGAAGATCAGCGCGCTGAAGCTGCCCGAGGGCGCCACCGCCACCATCGGCGGCGTCTCCGAGGACCAGGGCGAGGCCTTCGCCCAGCTGGGCCTGGCCATGCTCGCGGCCATCGCGATCGTGTTCATGCTGCTGGTGGCCACGTTCCGGTCGCTGGTGCAGCCGCTGATCCTGCTCGTCTCGATCCCGTTCGCGGCGACCGGCGCCCTGGGCCTGCTGCTGGTCACCGGCACCCCCATGGGCGTCCCGGCCATGATCGGCATGCTGATGCTCATCGGCATCGTCGTGACCAACGCGATCGTCCTGATCGACCTGGTCAACCAGTACCGGGCGCAGGGCCTCGGCGTCGTCGAAGCGGTCATCGAGGGCGGCCGGCACCGTCTGCGGCCGATCCTCATGACGGCCCTGGCGACGATCTTCGCGCTGCTCCCGATGGCGCTCGGCGTCACCGGCGAGGGCGGGTTCATCTCGCAGCCGCTGGCCGTCGTCGTGATCGGCGGCCTGGTCTCCTCGACCCTGCTGACGCTGCTGCTCGTGCCGACCCTCTACACGATGGTCGAGCTCCGCAAGGAGCGCCGCCGGGCCAAGCGCACGGCCCGTCGTGAGGCCGTCCCGGCCCCGGTCCCGCAGCAGGCCGAGGCCGAGGCCGACGAGCAGACCCCGGCCGGCGTCTGACGCACCGACCGGCCCCGCCGGACCCCGCGCGAGCGGGCCCGGCGGGGACCGGCCGGGCCCGGCCGCACCGAAACCGAAGGGCCGCCCCTCATGCCAGGGGCGGCCCTTCGGTCGTACGCGGATCCCAGCGCGGGAGCCGTGGGCGCGTCGTGCGCGCCGGGGAGTTACGGGAGGGCGAGCATCCGCTCCAGGGCGAGCTTGGCGAAGCTCTCGGTCTCCTTGTCGACCTGGATCTGGTTGACCAGGGTGCCCTCGGCGAGGGACTCCAGGGCCCACACCAGGTGCGGCAGGTCGATGCGGTTCATCGTCGAGCAGAAGCAGACCGTCCGGTCGAGGAAGACGACCTCCTTGCCCTCCGGGCCGAAACGGTTCGCCAGGCGCTTGACCAGGTTCAGCTCGGTGCCGATGGCCCACTTGGAGCCGGCCGGGGCCGCCTCCAGCGTGTTGATGATGTACTCCGTCGAGCCGACGTAGTCCGCGGCCGCCACGACCTCGTGCTTGCACTCGGGGTGGACCAGCACGTTCACGCCGGGGATGCGCTCGCGGACGTCGTTGACCGAGTCCAGCGAGAAGCGGCCGTGGACCGAGCAGTGCCCGCGCCACAGGATCATCTTCGCGCCGCGCAGCTCCTCGGCGGTCAGGCCGCCGTTCGGCTTGTGCGGGTTGTAGACGACGCAGTCGTCGAGGGACATGCCCATGTCGCGGACGGCGGTGTTGCGGCCCAGGTGCTGGTCCGGCAGGAAGAGCACCTTGGTCTGCTGGGGCTCCCCCTGCTCGAAGGCCCAGTCCAGGGCCCGCTTCGCGTTGGAGGAGGTACAGATCAGGCCGCCGTGCTTGCCGGTGAAGGCCTTGATGTCGGCGGAGGAGTTCATGTACGAGACGGGGACCGTCACGTCGGCTATGCCCGCCTCCGTCAGCACGTCCCAGCACTCGGCGACCTGCTCGGCGGTGGCCATGTCGGCCATCGAGCAGCCGGCGGCCAGGTCCGGCAGGACGACCTTCTGGTCGTCGCCGGTCAGGATGTCCGCGGACTCGGCCATGAAGTGGACGCCGCAGAAGACGATGTACTCGGCCTCCGGCTTGGCGGCCGCGTCGCGGGCCAGCTTGAAGGAGTCGCCGGTGACGTCGGCGAACTCGATGACCTCGTCCCGCTGGTAGTGGTGGCCGAGGATGAAGACCTTGTCGCCGAGCTTCTCCTTGGCCGCGCGGGCGCGTGCCACCAGGTCCGGGTCCGACGGCGAGGGCAGGTCGCCGGGGCACTCCACCCCGCGCTCGCTCTTGGGGTCGGCTTCGCGGCCGAGCAGCAGCAGGGCAAGGGGCGTCGGCTGGACGTCCAAAGGCTGGGCGGTGGTCACGACACGCACCCTTTCTGTTCTGCGACTACGAGACTTCAGTTTCGACTTCTCGTCTATTTGACGCTATCTATGATAGCTGGTTCACGTCACTTTGACGATGGCCATAGTGTCGATGTGACGCATTCGCTCGTGACGAACCCGTCGCTGCGCCCGGCCCTCCGGTCCGCCCCGGTGTGCGAGCATGAATGACTGAAACACGCGTCGGGTCCGGAATGAATCCGCGACCCCGCTCGTTGCCATCGACGGCAAGAGTCCGACGTTTCCCTGCCTGAGGCGGGGAGCCGCCCCACTTCGGGAGTGAATGCAGATGTCCGTACAGGACGACAAGACCACCGTGAGCGACGGCATCCTCCTGTCCGACGCCGCCGCCGAGAAGGTCAGGACCCTTCTGGAGCAGGAGGGCCGCGATGACCTGGCGCTCCGCGTCGCCGTCCAGCCCGGCGGCTGCTCCGGCCTGCGCTACCAGCTCTTCTTCGACGAGCGCTCCCTCGACGGGGACGTCGTCAAGGACTTCGGCGGCGTGAAGGTCGTCACGGACCGGATGAGCTCCCCCTACCTCCAGGGCGCCTCGATCGACTTCGTCGACACCATCGAGAAGCAGGGCTTCACGATCGACAACCCGAACGCCACCGGCTCCTGCGCCTGCGGCGACTCGTTCAGCTAAACCACGGCCAGAGCTGCGGAACCCCGTCCCCCGGGGAACCGCGCCCCCGCCCATGAAAGGCCCCCGGCGCCTCCACGGCACCGGGGGCCTTCCGGCGTCCGCAGAGGCCCGCCGGCGTGGCCTGCCTCACGCCCCGGGCGCGTAGCAGGCTCCGCACTGGACGTTCCGCGGCGCGTGCGATTCCGGATCGACCATGACGGTCACCCCGAACCCGTGGGGGCAGACCCGGCGGGGCCGCCCCCCGGGCCGGTGCTCGACCCGCGACCTGTCCCAGCCCGCCACCAGCTCGCGGAACCGGGGGTCGACCCAAACCCCTCGCGGCTCCCCTTGAGGATCTTCACTCACCGCAACTCTTCGCGTGCGTAACGTAGCGACCGACCTTAGAGGAGAACGGTCCGGTCGGGCGACGTTCGCCGCCGGGCCGTGCAGGTACGCGTCCGGTCCGTGGCGCGGCCGTCCGGCGGCGGACCGGTTACGGGGCGTCCTGTCGCGGCCGGGCGGCGACGGGGTCCCGTGGTCCGGCCCGGCGGCAATCGGCCTCGTGCAGTACGGCGCCGCCCTCCGGGCCGCCGAGCGGGAGCGGCTCCGCCCCGCAGCCAGGGCAGGGCGGCGGCCGGGAGATGTGCGTGCCGGTCGGGTAGGAGGCCGGGTCCGTCACCCCGGGCCTCCCGGGAGGCAGGCCCACACGTCGGCGTCGAGGAGGTATCCGCCGTCGTGGCCCATGACCCACGCCGCGGTATGCGCGGGGGCCCTCCAGGAGCTTGCCGCAGGTGACGCACGCGTAGCCGCGCGCCTGCTCGATGGTGAGGTCCCAGAACGAGTCGGGGAGCGGCGCCTCGGCGCAGGCTGAGGTCCGCGCCGTCACGACGGCCCCCGCATCTGCGCGGCGGGGATGGTGAACTCCCGTGCGTCCCGGCCGCGGATCCAGGCGACGTCGTGGCGCCCGTTGGGGGCGCCCGGCCTGCGTTCGACGGTGACGTCCATCAAGCGGCCGGACCGGCCGCTGTTCGCGTCCTCGACGTGCCGTCCGATCCAGGCGTGCGGCACCGAAGAGCCCAACCGCTCCGTGCCCGGGCTCTCGCGTACGTCCATGGCCGTTCTCCCTACCGTCGTCAGCGGGTGGTGCGACGACGGTAGGGCGCGGTGCGTGATGACAGGGGCATGGATTGTGCCCCTTTGTTTCAGGCCGTCAGAAGGCCGAGGCGCTGCGCCAGTTCGGACGCGCGACGGCGTCGGGCCGGGCTCTTCGACTCGGCCTCTTCCAGGACGATGCGGCGGGCATAGCCGTTGTACTGCACGGTCTCCGGTGCGGTCGCGTGGGCCTGCGCGAGGGTGGCCAGCGCCACGTCGGGCTGCGCGTCGAGGTGGTAGCCGCGCGCCTGCTCGATCCGGTGCCGGGCCCGCCGCGGCCGGGACGGAATCGCCTCCGCCTCCGCGCGGGCGGCCTGCCGCGCCGACTCCCGGCCCGCGCGCAGCTCGACCGCCACCGTGACCGCGTGCGCGCCGATGACCGCCCGCGAGAACGACGTCACCGGGTGGTAGTACGCCTCCGGCAGCGACTCCGCGAGCGCGCGGGCCTCGTCCCAGTACCGCCATGCCGTCCCGGTCTCCCCGCGCTTCGCGGCCGTCAGGCCGGCCTCGACGGTCAACGCGCCGGCCACGGCCCGCACATCCGTGCCGGCGTCGGGGAGCAGCGGCTCCAGGTACCGGAGGGTCTCCACCGTGATGGCGTCCGCGGCGTCGTACGCCCCGCTGTCCCGGTGGGCATGGGTGGTGAGCCAGGCGGCAAGGCCCATCGCATGCGGGTCCTCGGAGTCCTGGGCCGCCGTCATGCCCCGCTCGGCGACCCGCCACAGGAGCGGCGCGTCGGGCTGGTAGGCGCAGAAGAACTGCGCGAGGGCGTACACCTCCGCCAGCCGGGCCTGGGCGGCCTTGCGGTCGGCGATCGTCTCCGCCTGCCGGACCGCCGCCTGCGCGTCCCGGATCAGATCGGGCAGCAGCGCGCCCACCACCTCGCGGTGGTTCGGCGCCGAATGCCGTGCCGACCACGCCCGGGCAAGCCGCGCATCCAGATGGGCGGCGGGGGGCGCCTCCCGGCCACCGGCAACCGGGAACGCGTTCAGCGCTTCGCGGACGGCGGCGAACCGCGGGTGCCCGGGGCCGGCGAAGAGGTCGGCGCGCATGGACTGGTTCCCCGTGAGGTCCGACAAGTCCCGTACGCGCAGTACCTCGGCGATCCTCAGGATGACCGGCAGGGCCGGTGTCTTCAGCCGGCCGGTCTCGACCGCCTTGACCCAGGAACCGGACCGGGCCACGAGGCCGCCGAGCTGTTCGCGGGTGAGCCCGCGGCGTTGGCGGAGGATCTGCATTCTCTGGCCGAACACCAGCGGGTCGGCATACGGGTCCGGGGTGGTGTCGGTGGACATAGCGGCCTCGCCCCTCTCCTAGCAGCTCGTCACTCACAGCGTAGGGGGCAGGGCCCATCCGTGTGATCCAGACCGCACAAGGCGCCTGCCCGGATCCGAAGGGCGAGAGGGTGGACGCCGAGGGCCGGAGGGCATCCGGTACGCGATCCGCCTCGCCGAGGCGTGAGTGAGGAGAACCAGTGGCTGACGACCTGTCCGCGGTGGCCCGCTTCCTCTATGAAGCCGGCACGCTCAAGCACGCGCGCCGCACGGGCTGGTGGCTGGCGGGCGTCAAGGACCCCGAGAGCGTCGCCGAGCACTCGTGGCGCACCTCGCTCATCGCGTCCGTCATCGCCGAGCTGGAGGGCGCAGACCCGGCGCGGGCGGCGTTCCTCGCCGTCTGGCACGACACCCAGGAGACCCGTACCGGGGACGTCAACCACCTGGGCAAGAAGTACGCGGCCGGCGCCGACCCGCAGGCTGTCACGGCCGACCAGACCGCAGGCATGCCCGACGCGCTGGCGTCGGCGATCCGGGACCTGGTCGCCGAGTACGAGGCCCACGACTCGCCCGAGGCGGTCTGCGCGCGCGACGCCGACAAGCTGGAGTGCATGCTCCAGGGCATCGAGTACGAGTCCCAGGGCCACGCGGCCGCGCAACGGTGGATCGACAACAGTCGCGCCAGGATCACGACGGAGACCGGCAAGCGGCTGGCGGACGAACTGCTCGGCCAGGGCACGCTGGACTGGCTGCGGGCGGCCATGGGCGAGGAGAAGGACTGAATCCGGTCAGGGAGCGTGCGAAGGAGGCCCCTTCGGTCGTCGACCGTCGGGGCCTCCTCCGTGTTCGGGGGTGAGGGGGCGCCGGCCCCCGTTACTGGTGGGGGAGGGGCTTGCCCGTGGTGGCGTCGACCACCTTGCGGTCGCCCAGCGGCTGCTTCAGGGTTGCCGTGGCGGTCATCTCCTGGGCGATCAGGATGCAGGCCCGGCCCGGCTCGTTCGGGGTGTCGGTGATCCGCACCATCACCGAGCCGGCCTCCTCGCGGGCCTCCAGCGCGTAGGTGCTGCACACCCCGCCCCAGAAGTTCACCGTCAGCTTCCGGTCGGCCTCCGTGTACGAGAACCCGGGCACCGTCCGGCCGGTGCCCGTCGGGACCGGCGGGCGGGCGGAGTCGCCGCTGCCGGAGCCGTCCGCCGCGGCCGGCTGGACCACGGTGTGCCCGGCCGCGCCGTCCTTGCCCGCCACCTCGAAGTGCCAGGCCGGAACCAGGCCCCGCGCCCCGTTCACGGTCCCGGGGGCCAGCCCCAGCACCGCGCCCTTCACGGTCTCGGTCCGCGGCGGCTTGATCGGCCGCGGTTCCGGGTTGCAGGGCAGCGGGTCCGACGGCCCCGGGACGTCCGGGGTCAGCGGGACGGAGGTCGCGCAGCCGCTCGGTCCGCGGTCCGCGCCGCCGCCCCCGCCCGAGGCCCGGTTCAGCCGTTCCAGGGCCTCCGCGGCCCCGACCACCGGCTGCTCGCCCGCCCGGGCCGGTTCCTTCAGCTCGCCGCTGCCCGCCACCACCTGGCCGTCCGCACCCACGCTGATCTTGGTGGCCCAGCCCTGGGTGGGCATGGCGCCGATCACCGGGTCGGCCGTCACCACGCGTACGGAGCCCTGCGTGAGGCGGGCGTCCAGCCGGGCCCCGCTCTGGCCGACCGCCGCGAGCACCGGGGCGGCCGCCGCCCTGGCGGCCTCCTCGCCCACCGGGCTGCCGCCCCCACCTGCGGCGGGCTTGCCGCTGCCGCCGCCGTCCGCACCCTGGGGGAGGGTCGCCGGCCCGCAGGTGTCCTTGCCGCGCTTGCAGTCGTCGCCCGCGCCGCCGCCCGAGTGGAAGCGGGTGAAGGTCCAACTGCCCGGCGCCTTCCGGCTCACCGTGAGCCGCGGCCCGAAGCCGTCGGCGCCCTCCCCGGCCTGCCAGTCGTCGCCGCTCTGCCGCGGGGCGCCCGCGATGCCGAGGGCCGCGGCGAGCCGGGCCGCCTCCTCGGCGGTGACCTCGCCGGTCGCGGCGTACGAGGGCGCGGCCGCCGGGGCCGACGGGAGCTGGCCCTCCGCCCGGTAGGTCACCCCGCTGCCCCGCGGGTCCGGTTCCCCGGGGGCGATGCCCGGCCCGGAGGGGCTCGGCGCGACGCGGGGCGCCGCGGCCGCGCTGTCCCCCGTACGGCCGCCCGGTCGGCCGTCGCCGTACGCCGTCGACGCCCAGTAGGCCGTGCCGCCGCCCGCGAGCAGGACGGCGGCCGCGATCGAGCCGATGGCCCAGGCCGGCCGCCGCCGTGTGCCGCGTGATGTGTCGGGTTGTTCGGTGGTCACCGCATGCTCCTTCGCCCGTACCGCCGTGGCTGGCTGATGCGGGTGTGACGGAACAGGGGCGAAACCGGTTCCGCGCGCCCTAATCGCCGTACTGGGCGGTGGAGGCGATCAGCCGGGCCGAGGCGGGCGGAACGCTGATCCCGTGGATCTGCGAGGGCGCCACCCTGGCCGGCCGCGGGTCCGCCGGGACCCCCCAGTGCGGGGCCATCCTGGCGCAGTCGCCGAGCAGCCGCGCAAAACCCGGCCGCGTGTCGGACGCGTACTCTCCGTAGCCGAATCCATCGGTATAGGTCATGGGGGCACGGTAGGCGCGTCACGTCGGGCGAAGAAAGGCCTACTACGGGGTAGTTTCGTGCGGTCGGCTGCGGGGCCGTTACCGGGTAGCGTTGAATGTCAACCTCGCCGTCCTCGCAGGAGCATCCACGCCGTGCGTATCGCAGTCACCGGCTCCATCGCCACCGACCACCTCATGACCTTCCCCGGCCGCTTCGCCGACCAGTTCGTCGCGGAGCAGCTGCACACGGTCTCCCTCTCCTTCCTCGTCGACAACCTCGACGTGCGCCGGGGCGGCGTCGGCCCGAACATCTGCTTCGGCATGGGCCAGCTCGGCCTGCGCCCGGTCCTGGTCGGCGCGGCCGGCTCGGACTTCGACGAGTACCGCGCCTGGCTGGACCGGCACGGCGTCGACACCGCCTCCGTGCGGATCTCCGAGGTGCTGCACACCGCCCGCTTCGTCTGCACCACGGACGCCGACCACAACCAGATCGGCTCCTTCTACACGGGCGCGATGAGCGAGGCCCGCCTGATCGAGCTGAAGGCCGTCGCGGACCGCGTCGGCGGCCTCGACCTCGTCCTCATCGGCGCCGACGACCCCGAGGCGATGCTCCGCCACACCGAGGAGTGCCGGACCCGCGGCATCCCCTTCGCCGCGGACTTCTCCCAGCAGATCGCCCGCATGGACGGCGAGAACATCCGCACGCTGATGGACGGTGCGACCTACCTCTTCTCCAACGAGTACGAGAAGGGCCTCATCGAGACGAAGTCCGGCTGGAGCGACGAGGAGATCCTCGCCAAGGTCGGCACCCGCGTCACCACCCTCGGCTCGCGCGGCGTCCGGATCGAGCGCGACGGCGAGGAGACCATCACGGTCGGCTGCCCGGAGGAGACCGCCAAGGTCGACCCGACCGGCGTCGGCGACGCCTTCCGCGCCGGCTTCCTGGCGGGCCTGGGCTGGGGCGTGGGCCTGGAGCGCGCCGCGCAGGTCGGCTGCATGCTGGCCACGCTCGTGATCGAGACGCTGGGCACCCAGGAGTACACCCTGGCCCGCGCCCACTTCATGGAGCGCTTCACCAAGGCGTACGGCGAGGACGCCGCCGCCGAGGTCCGCGAGCACCTGGCCGCGTAACCCCGGCCTCTCGGGACCGGCCGCTCGGCACCGGGCGGGGCGCGCAGCCCCGCCCGGTCAGAGCTCGCGGCGGACGGTGTACGCCGTCCCCGTCGGGCGGGGCGACTCCCCGAGATAGGTGTGGCCGCGCATCGAGCACCACGCCGGGATGTCCAGCCGGGCCACCTCGTCGTCCGACAGGACGGTGACGGTCCCGCCGACCGGGACGCCGCCGATGGACCGGGCCAGCTCGATCACCGGCTGCGGGCAGCGCAGGCCCAGGGCGTCGATCTCCAGCGACTCGGCGACGGGGGCCCGCGGCTCCGGCTCGGCCGCGCCGAGCGTGGCCCGTACGCCGGCCACCACGCCGGGCAGGACCTCCAGGAAGCCGTTGACCTCCTCCGCGGTCGTCCCCCGCGGCAGTGAGACCCGTACGTTCCCCTCGGACAGCACGCCCATCGCCCGCAGCACATGACTCGGGGTCAGGGTGGAGCTGGTGCAGGAGGAGCCGGAGGAGACGGAGTAGCCGGCGCGGTCCAGCTCGTGCAGCAGGGTCTCGCCGTCGACGTACAGGCAGGAGAAGGTGACGAGGTGCGGCAGCCGCCGCACCGGATCGCCGACCACCTCCACGTCCGGCACCAGCCGGGCCACCCGCCGCCGGATCCGATCCACCAGCACCCGCAGCCGGGCCGCCTCGGCCTCCGCCTCGGCCCGCACCGCGCGCAGCGACGCGGCGGCCGCCACGACGGCCGGGAGGTTGGTGAAGCCGGGGGAGCGGCCCGACTCCCGCTCGTCGGCCGGGCCTTGGGGCGAGAACCGGACACCCTTGCGGACGGCCAGCAGGCCGACGCCCGCCGGGCCGCCCCACTTGTGGGCGCTCGCGGCCAGCAGCGACCAGCCGCCCTCGACCGGACCCCAGCCCAGCGACTGGGCGGCGTCCACGAACAACGGCACCCCGGCTGCCGCGCACACCTCGGCCACCTCCGCCACCGGCTGCACCGTGCCCACCTCGTGGTTGGCCGACTGCAGGCAGGCGAGCGCGGTGGAGGGGGTCAGGGCGGAGGCGTACCCGGCCGCCGAGGCCGCGCCCGTCCGGTCCACCGGGACCCGGGCGGTGCTGCCGCCGGCCGCCGCGTGCGCCTCGGCCGCATGGAGCACGGAACTGTGTTCGACGGCGGACAGGAGCAGGTGGCCGCCGATGCGCCGGCGCCCGGCGAGGGCTCCCGCGATGCCCGAGTGAACGGCATGCGTTCCCGAAGGAGTGAACACGAGCTCGTCGGGGCGGCAGCCCACCGCCTCGGCGGCCGCCTCGCGCGCCGCGTCCAGTAGGAGCCGCGCGCGCCGGCCCTCGCGGTACAGTCGGGCGGGGTCGGCCCAGCCCTCGTCCAGCGAGGCCTGGAGGGCCTGCCTGGCCACGGGGTGCAGCGGGGCGGCGGACGCGGTGTCGAAGTACGGCATCCGGTCACGCTAACGGGAGTCGGCGTACAGAGCAGGTCAGGGGCCGTCAGATACGCCCCGGAGCCCGCCGTTCAGGGGGTGTCCGCCCGTCCCCCGTACGGCGGATCCATCCCTTCGGGGGCAGTAGCGGCGCGTTGGGCACCCTCCCCGCGCGACCCCAAATAGCGTCCAGTAGGGTTTGGTCCGCATAAACATCCAAACCCCTGCCTGCGTCAGGGCCGGCGACCGACCCGAACACGGCCGCGGCCGGCCGCGCGGGCCGAGACTCTCGGGAAGGCGCTACGTGAGTCCCTACGGCTCCGACCGCTCGCCGCGGCGCCCGATGCGGCGGAAGCTGCTGCAGGCGCTGACTGCGGGCGTGGTTCTGGCGACCGCCACTGGTTGCTCGTACAACTGGGAAGACTTCCCCCGCCTCGGATTCCCCTACCCCGTCACGGAGGAGGCGCCCCGCATCCTGTCCCTGTGGCAGGGGTCGTGGGCGGCCGCTCTGGTCACCGGCATCCTGGTGTGGGGCCTGATCCTGTGGAGCGTCATCTTCCACCGGCGCAGCCGGACGAAGGTGGAGGTCCCCCCGCAGACCCGGTACAACATGCCCATCGAGGCGCTGTACACCGTGGTCCCGCTCATCATCGTCTCGGTGCTGTTCTACTTCACCGCGCGTGACGAGTCCAAGCTTCTCGCCCTCTCGAAGCCGGCGCACACCATCAACGTGGTCGGCTTCCAGTGGAGCTGGGGCTTCAACTACATCGAGAACGTCGACGGTGACGGGGCGACCCCGAAGGGCGGCAAGGCTCCCAAGGAGCTGGCCTCCATTCCGGACCGCTTCACCAAGGACTTCCCGGCGGGCGCCGAAGGCGTCTACGAGAAGGGCATCCCCGGCGACAAGAACCTGGAGACGGGTAACCCGGGTCCGACCCTCTGGCTCCCCAAGGGCGAGAAGGTCCGTTTCATCCTGTCCTCGAACGACGTCATCCACTCGTTCTGGGTGGTCCCGTTCCTCTTCAAGCAGGACGTCATCCCGGGCCACACCAACGTCTTCGAGGTCACGCCTTCCCAGGAGGGCGTCTTCATGGGTAAGTGCGCCGAGCTCTGCGGTGTCGACCACTCCCGGATGCTCTTCAACGTCAAGGTCGTCTCGCCCGAGGAATACCGGGCGCACCTGAAGGAACTGGCCGAGAAGGGGCAGACCGGCTTCCTCCCGGCCGGCATCAAGCAGACCGACCCGGCCCGGAATGCGGAGACGAACAAACTGTGAGCATCCTCAACGAACCCCAGGGTGCCGCCGCCGACTCGTATGAAAACGAGCTGCCGGTGCGGCGCAGGCAGCCCGGCAGCGTGGCCGTGAAGTGGTTGACCACGACCGACCACAAGACCATCGGTACGCTGTACCTGGTCACGTCGTTCGTGTTCTTCCTGATCGGCGGTCTCCTGGCGCTCTTCATGCGCGCCGAGCTGGCCCGTCCGGGCACGCAGATCATGTCGAACGAGCAGTTCAACCAGGCGTTCACCATGCATGGCACGATCATGCTGCTGATGTTCGCCACGCCGCTGTTCGCCGGCTTCGCGAACTGGATCATGCCGCTGCAGATCGGTGCGCCCGACGTGGCGTTCCCGCGGCTGAACATGTTCGCGTACTGGCTGTACCTCTTCGGCTCGACCATCGCGGTGGCCGGCTTCGTCACCCCGAACGGTGCCGCCGACTTCGGCTGGTTCGCCTACTCCCCGCTGTCGGACGCGGTCCGCTCGCCGGGCATCGGCGCCGACATGTGGATCATGGGTCTGGCCTTCTCCGGCTTCGGCACCATCCTCGGCTCGGTCAACTTCATCACCACGATCATCTGCATGCGCGCTCCGGGCATGACGATGTTCCGCATGCCGATCTTCACCTGGAACGTGCTGCTGACCGGTGTCCTGGTCCTGCTCGCCTTCCCGGTGCTGGCCGCCGCGCTCTTCGCGCTGGAGGCCGACCGCAAGTTCGGGGCCCACGTCTTCGACGCGGCCAACGGCGGCGCACTGCTCTGGCAACACCTCTTCTGGTTCTTCGGACACCCAGAGGTGTACATCATCGCCCTACCGTTCTTCGGCATCGTTTCCGAGATCATTCCGGTCTTCAGCCGTAAGCCGATGTTCGGTTACATCGGTCTGATCGCCGCGACGATCGCGATCGCCGGTCTCTCGGTGACCGTGTGGGCCCACCACATGTACGTCACCGGCGGTGTGCTGCTGCCGTTCTTCTCCTTCATGACCTTCCTGATCGCGGTCCCGACCGGTGTGAAGTTCTTCAACTGGATCGGCACCATGTGGAAGGGCTCGCTGTCCTTCGAGACCCCGATGCTCTGGACGATCGGCTTCCTGGTCACCTTCACCTTCGGTGGTCTGACCGGCGTCATCCTGGCCTCGCCCCCGATGGACTTCCAGGTCTCCGACTCGTACTTCGTCGTCGCGCACTTCCACTACGTCGTCTTCGGCACCGTGGTGTTCGCGATGTTCGCCGGCTTCCACTTCTGGTGGCCGAAGTTCACCGGCAAGATGCTGGACGAGCGTCTCGGCAAGATCACCTTCTGGACGCTGTTCATCGGCTTCCACGGCACCTTCCTGGTGCAGCACTGGCTGGGCGCCGAGGGCATGCCGCGTCGTTACGCGGACTACCTCGCCGCCGACGGTTTCACCACGCTGAACACGATCTCGACGATCAGCTCGTTCGTGCTCGGCCTGTCGATGCTGCCGTTCATGTACAACGTCTGGAAGACCGCCAAGTACGGCAAGAAGATCGAGGTCGACGACCCGTGGGGCTACGGCCGTTCGCTCGAGTGGGCGACGTCCTGCCCGCCGCCGCGGCACAACTTCCTCACCCTGCCGCGCATTCGCAGTGAGTCGCCGGCCTTCGACCTCCACCACCCGGAGATCGCGGCCCTCGACCACCTCGAGGACCACGGCGCCAAGGCCGTCACCGGTGCCAAGGAGGCCGGCAAGTGAAGATCCAGGGCAAGATGTTCCTCTGGCTCTCCGCCTTCATTCTGATCATGGCCGTCGTGTACGGCGTGTGGTCGAAGGAGCCCGTGGGGACCACCGCGCTCTTCCTGGCCTTCGGCCTGAGCGTGATGATCGGTTACTACCTGGCCTTCACGGCCGCGCGCGTCGACGAGATGGCCCAGGACAACCTGGAGGCCGAAGTCGCCGACGAGGCCGGCGAGCTGGGGTTCTTCTCCCCGCACAGCTGGCAGCCGCTCTCGCTGGCCATCGGTGGTGCGCTCGCCTTCATGGGCGTCATCTTCGGCTGGTGGCTCATGTACTTCTCGGCCCCGATCATCCTGATCGGCCTGTGGGGCTGGGTGTACGAGTACTACCGCGGTGAGAACCAGAACCAGTAGCGGTCAAGCAGTACCCGGCCCGACGGCCGGTGTCCGGGGCCCGGACTCCTCGAACGGAGGAGTCCGGGCCCCTCTTTTGGAGTGACACCACGCGCCGTTTTTGTCTGATTTTCATAGCGTTGGCCCCATGAAGCACTCACCGCGTCTCTGGACGGTCGTCGGTTGCTCCCTGATGGCCGCGTCCCTCGGTGCCGGCGCCACCGCCTGCGGGCCCGGCGACAACCCGCTGTCCGCCCGCCCCTACGACGCGGGCGACCAAGTCGCTTTCAACCAGGCCCAGGGCGGCCGCCCGGTCGACCACAACCGCCCCCTGGAGGTCACCGCCAAGTCGGCCGGCGGCCGTATCACCGACGTCACCGCCGTGGACGGCCTCGGCCGCCGTCTGGCGGGCGAACTCACCGCCACGGGCGACCGCTGGCACAGCACCGCCCCCATGGCCGCCGGAACGCGGTACACGGTCACCGTGAGCACGGAGGACGAACGGGGCGCTCCCGGGCAGCGCACGCTGACGTTCGACACCACTCCGGCCAAGAAGGTCCTGAGGGTCGAATTCGGCCCGTTGGACGGCAAATACGGCGTCGGACAGCCCATCACGGCCGAACTGGACGAGCCCGTGACGGACCGGGCCGCCCGCGCGGTCGTGGAGAAGGGCCTGGTCGTCGACACCCCACCCGGCGTCGAGGGCGCCTGGCACTGGGTCGACGACAAGCACCTCCATTTCAGGCCCAAGGAGTACTGGCCCGCGCACTCCGCCGTCTCCGTACGGAGCAACCTGGAGGGGGTCAGGATCACCGGGGCCATGCACGGCGCCGCCAGCAAGCCGGTCAGGCTGGAGATCGGGGACCGCGTCGAGGTCCTCACCGACGCCGCCACCCACAACCTCACGTTCAAGCGCAACGGAGAAGTGATCAACACCATTCCGGTGACCACCGGCAAGCCGGGCTTCTCCACCCGCAACGGCGTCAAGGTGGTGCTCGGCAAGCAGTACTTCGTCCGGATGCGCGGCGACACCGTGGGCATCGGCGGCAGCGAGAACTACGACCTGCCCGTCTACTACGCCACCCGTGTCACCTGGAGTGGTGAATACGTCCACGCCGCCCCGTGGTCCGTCGGCTCCCAGGGCTACGAGAACGTCAGCCACGGCTGCACCGGCATGAGCACGGGCAACGCGGCCTGGTTCTTCGAGAACATCACCGAGGGCGACCTCGTACAGGTCGTCAACAGCATCGGCGAGGACATGCCCGCCTTCGGCAACGGCTACGGCGACTGGAACATGAACTGGAAGGACTGGCGCCAGGGCAGCGCCCTGCTCAAGGACACCCAGGACGGCCGCACCCCCGTCGACCAGGCCCGGCTGCGCCCGCGGGTCTGAGCCCCGCACCGGCGCCGGGCCCCCGCCGCAGGAACGGCCCGCGGCCGGTGCGCAGGGGACCGTACGCGGCCCTGCGCACCGCCGCCCGCCCCTTTACGCGTCCAGGGACAGCCGTGCGCGCAGCAGGCGCGCCAGGGCGTCCGCGAACTCCACCGGGTCGACCGGAAGGGTCACCGCCGCGTCCGCACGGCTCCAGGTGGCCAGCCAGGCGTCCTGCGGACGGCCCATCAGCAACAGCACCGGCGGGCAGCGGAAGACCTCGTCCTTGATCTGCCGGCACACCCCCATGCCGCCGGCCGGGACGGCCTCCCCGTCCAGGACGCACACGTCGATGCCGCCCGCGTCCAGCTCGGCCAGGACGGCGGGCAGCGTGGCGCATTCGGTGAACTCCACCGGCGGCAGGTCCGCGGCGGGCCGGCGGCCGGCCGCCAGGCGCACCTGCTGCCGGGTGTTCGCGTCGTCGCTGTAGACCAGAACCCGTGCAGTCGACCGCATTTCGTTCCTCCACGCTGCCGTGAACCACGTTGGTGTTGCGCGGGATGCTACTCCTCCCGACCCGGTGTCAACATCGGTTCGCACACCCTCGCGCACGCCTGGTCGATGGGCCGTTCGGGCCCTGCACGGGCACCGGACACTCCGAACGGCACCCCCCGGCGTGAGGGCCGGATAAGCGACCGACATAATGTCGGTCGTGGCGACAGCAACGACAGTAGATACCGGGCACGCGCACCCGACGGTCAACCGACCGAACCTCGTCAGCGTCGGAACCATCATCTGGTTGAGTTCCGAGCTGATGTTCTTCGCGGCCCTCTTCGCGATGTACTTCACCCTGCGATCGGTGACGGGTTCCGAGTATTGGACGGAGCAGGCATCGGCCCTGAACCTGCCTTTCTCGGCGACGAACACCACGATCCTGGTGCTTTCCTCCCTCACCTGCCAGCTCGGCGTCTTCGCCGCCGAGCGCGGTGACGTGAAGAAGCTCCGGACGTGGTTCATCATCACGTTCGTCATGGGCGCGATCTTCATCGGCGGCCAGGTGTTCGAGTACACCGAGCTGGTCAAGCACGAGGGCATCTCGCTCTCGTCCGGACCGTACGGCTCGGTCTTCTACCTGACCACCGGCTTCCACGGACTGCACGTGACGGGCGGCCTCATCGCCTTCCTGCTGGTCCTCGGCCGGACGTACGCCGCCAAGAGGTTCACCCACGAACAGGCCACGTCGGCCATCGTCGTGTCCTACTACTGGCACTTCGTCGATGTCGTCTGGATCGGCCTCTTCGCGACGATCTACCTGATCAAGTAGCGAACACGTCACCGGGCCAGACCCGGCACCGACAGCCAGAAACACCGACGCAGAAGATCCTGACACCGGGGTAATCCGTGAAAAAGCTCTCCGCACGACGACGCCATCCGCTGGCGGCGGTCGTCGTTCTACTCCTCGCGCTGGCGGCCACTGGGGGGCTGTACGCCGCCTTCGCCCCCGCGGGCAAGGCGCAGGCCGATGAAACCGCCCAGTCCCTCGCCATCGAGGAGGGCCAGAAGCTCTACGCCGTGGGTTGCGCAAGCTGCCACGGAACCGGCGGTCAGGGAACCACTGACGGCCCCAGCCTGGTCGGCGTCGGCTCCGCGGCCGTCGACTTCCAGGTGAGCACGGGCCGTATGCCCGCCCAGCAGCCCGGCGCCCAGGTGCCGAAGAAGCCCACCATCTACTCGCAGGCGCAGATCGACCAGCTGGCGGCGTACATCGCCTCCCTCGGTGCCGGTCCGATCACGCCCACCGAGAAGCAGTACGACCCGGCCGGCGCCGACGTCGCCAGGGGTGGCGAGCTGTTCCGCAACAACTGCGCGCAGTGCCACAACTTCACCGGCGAGGGCGGCGCGCTGACCGACGGCAAGTACGCCCCGAACCTCGAGGGCGTCTCGCCGAAGCACATCTACGAGGCCATGATCACCGGCCCGCAGAACATGCCCTCCTTCCCCGACACCACGATGCCGGAGAAGCAGAAGAAGGACATCATCGCGTACCTCCAGAACGTGAACGGCGAGAAGTCCGTCAGCCCCGGCGGTCTGAAGCTCGGCGGCCTCGGCCCCGTCTCGGAGGGCCTGTTCGGCTGGATCTTCGGTCTGGGTGCGCTGATCGCTGTCGCCGTCTGGGTCGCGGCCCACACCGCTAAGGCCAAGAAGTCATGAGTAGCCAAGACATTCCCGAAGAAAAGCACCTGCCGAGCGAGCAGGGCGACGAGCACCACGCCGGTGTAGCGGTCGCGGACGACCCCTTCGCGGACCCGGGCCTGCCGGTCCACAAGCCGCGTATCCAGGACATCGACGAGCGGGCCGCGAGGCGCTCCGAGCGCACCGTGGCGATGCTGTTCACGGTGTCGATGCTGGCCACGGTCGCGTTCATCGCGTCCTACGTGGTCATCCCGGTCGACAAGATCGTGTTCCTCTTCCCGCTCGGGAAGATCAGCGCGCTCAACTTCGCCCTGGGCATCAGCCTCGGCCTGGCCCTCTTCTGCATCGGCGCGGGCGCGGTCCACTGGGCCCGCACCCTGATGTCCGACGTCGAGGTCGCCGACGACCGCCACGAGGTCGCGGCTTCGCCCGAGGTCAAGGCGAAGGTCATGCAGGACTTCGCCGACGGTGCGAACGAGTCCGGCATCGCCCGCCGTCCGCTGATCCGCAACACGATGCTCGGCGCGCTGGCCATGCTGCCGCTGTCCGCCGTCGTGATCATGCGCGACCTGGGCCCGCTGCCCGAGCAGAAGCTGCGCCACACCCTGTGGGCCAAGGGCAAGCTGCTCATCAACCAGAACACTCTGGAGCCGCTGCGTCCCGAGGACGTCCCGGTCGGTTCGCTGACCTTCGTCATGCCCGAGGGCCTGGAGGAGGACGCGCACGACTTCAACAACGAGATCGCCAAGGCCGCCCTGATGATCGTCCGCATCCAGCCGGAGGACATCAAGGACAAGCAGGAACTCGAGTGGTCCCACGACGGCATCGTCGCCTACTCGAAGATCTGCACCCACGTCGGCTGCCCGATCAGCCTGTACGAGCAGCAGACGCACCACGTGCTCTGCCCGTGCCACCAGTCCACCTTCGACCTCTCCGACGGCGGTCGCGTGATCTTCGGTCCCGCCGGCCACGCCCTTCCGCAGCTGCGGATCGGCGTGAACCGCGAAGGTTTCCTTGAGGCGCTCGGCGACTTCGAGGAGCCCGTCGGTCCTGCATTCTGGGAGCGCGGATGAGTACCGCCACTGACACGAAGCGCAAGGCGCCCGCCGGCGAGCGCGTGGCTGACTGGGCGGACGGCCGCCTGGGCATCTACACCCTCGCCAAGGCGAACATGCGCAAGATCTTCCCGGACCACTGGTCCTTCATGCTGGGTGAGGTCTGCCTCTACAGCTTCATCATCATCATCCTCACGGGTGTGTACCTGACGCTGTTCTTCCACCCGAGCATGAACGAGGTCGTGTACCACGGCTCGTACGTGCCGATGCAGGGCGTCCGGATGTCCGAGGCCTTCGCCTCGACGCTGGACATCAGCTTCGACGTCCGCGGTGGTCTGCTCATCCGGCAGATCCACCACTGGGCCGCGCTGATCTTCGTCGCCGGCATGGTCGTGCACATGATGCGCGTCTTCTTCACCGGCGCGTTCCGCAAGCCGCGTGAGGTCAACTGGGTCTTCGGCTTCCTGCTGCTGGTCCTCGGCATGTTCACCGGCTTCACCGGTTACTCCCTGCCGGACGACCTGCTCTCGGGCACCGGTGTCCGCTTCATGGAGGGCGCGATCCTGTCCGTGCCGGTCGTCGGCACGTACATCTCGTTCTTCCTCTTCGGCGGCGAGTTCCCCGGCGGCGACTTCGTCGCCCGGTTCTACTCGATCCACATCCTGCTGCTGCCCGGCATCATGATGGGTCTGCTGGTGGCCCACCTGATCCTGGTCTTCTACCACAAGCACACCCAGTTCGCGGGTCCCGGCAAGACCAACGACAACGTCGTCGGCATGCCGCTGCTGCCGGTCTACATGGCCAAGGCCGGAGGCTTCTTCTTCCTGGTCTTCGGTGTCATCGCGGCCATCGCGGCGATCGCCTCGATCAACCCGATCTGGGCGCTCGGCCCGTACCGCCCGGACCACGTGTCCACCGGTGCGCAGCCCGACTGGTACATGGGTATGCCGGAAGGCCTGATCCGTGCCATGCCCGGCTGGGAGATCAACCTGTGGGGCCACACGCTCGTCCTGGGCGTGTTCATCCCGCTGGTGATCTTCCCGGTGGTCCTCGGCGCGATCGCGGTGTGGCCGTTCATCGAGTCCTGGGTCACCGGCGACAAGCGCGAGCACCACATCCTGGACCGCCCGCGCAACGCCCCGACCCGTACGGCGTTCGGTGTCGCCTGGATCGCTGAGTACATCGTGCTCCTGGTCGGCGGTGGCAACGACATGTTCGCCCAGTACTTCCACCTCTCGATCAACAACATCACCTGGTTCGTCCGCATCGGCTTCTTCGTCGTCCCGGTGGTCGCGTTCATCGCCACCAAGCGGATCTGCCTCGGCCTGCAGCGCCGGGACCACGACAAGGTGCTGCACGGTCGCGAGACCGGTGTCATCAAGCGGCTGCCGCACGGTGAGTTCATCGAGGTCCACGAGACCCTGGACCAGGCCAAGCTGCACACGCTCACCGCGCACGAGCAGTACAAGCCGCTGGAGCTGGGCCCGACGGTCGACGAGAACGGCGTCGAGCGGAAGGTCAAGGCGTCGGAGAAGCTCCGCGCCAAGCTCAGCCAGGGCATGTACGGCGAAGGCAACCAGATTCCGAAGCCCACGGTGGAGGAGTACAAGGAGATCCAGAGCGGCCACGGCCACCACTGATCCCGCGTGAGGGTCTGATTTCGGTCAGTCCCGGTGTCGCCCACGGCAAGAGCCCCGTCCAGCGAATGGACGGGGCTCTTCGCCGTCTCCCCGGCCTGGATAGGCTGAAGGCCTCTTCTCATTCGACTGTGGACCCTCAGGAGCGGACCATGAACGTTGTGACCCCGGCAGGCGGCGACAGCGTGGCGGCCCGTGCCTGGCCGGCCGTACTGGACACGCTGCTCTCGGGCCGGGACCTGCACGCCGACGACACGGCGTGGGCCATGGACCGGATCATGCGCGGGGAGGCCACCGACGCCCAGATCGCGGGCTTCGCGGTCGCCCTGCGGGCCAAGGGGGAGACGGTCGAGGAGATCAACGGCCTGGTGCGGACCATGTACGCGCACGCCAACCTGATCGAGGTGCCCGGCCGGACCGTGGACATCGTCGGCACCGGCGGCGACGGCGCCAAGACCGTGAACATCTCGACCATGTCCTCCATCGTGGTGGCCGGAGCCGGCGCCAAGGTGGTCAAGCACGGCAACCGGGCCGCGTCCTCGGCGAGCGGGGCCTCCGACGTGCTGGAGAAGCTCGGCGTCAACCTGGACCTGGCCCCGGCCCGGGTGGCGCAGGTGGCCGAGGAGGCCGGCATCACCTTCTGCTTCGCCGTGAAGTTCCACCCGGCGCTGCGGCACGTGGCCCCGGCCCGCCGCGAGCTGGGCATCCGCACCACCTTCAACTTCCTCGGCCCGCTGACCAACCCGGCGCGGGTCCGGGCACAGGCCACCGGCGTCGCCGACGCCCGGATGGCGCCCATCGTCGCGGGCGTGCTCGCGGAGCGGGGCTCCTCGGCCCTGGTGTTCCGCGGGGACGACGGCCTGGACGAACTGACCACCACCGCCACCTCCCGGGTCTGGTGGGTGCGCGACGGGCGGGTGCAGGAGCAGGCCTTCGACCCGCGCGACGTGGGCATCGGCCTGGTGGACGTCGCCGAGCTGCGGGGCGCCGACGCCTCCTACAACGCGGACGTCGCCCGGCGGCTGCTGGCCGGCGAGACCGGCCCCGTACGGGACGCGGTGCTGCTGAACTCGGCCGCGGCCCTGGTGGCCCTGGACCCGGGCAGCGGCTCCCTGGAGGAGCAGATCCGGGCGGGCATCGAGCGGGCCGCGGGGGCCATCGACTCGGGCGCGGCCCAGGCCGCCCTGGAGCGCTGGGTGGCCGCCAGCAACGCCTGAACCTGACAGATCATTTTCAGCCAAGACCCCGGTCCGGCATGCGGACCGGGGTCTTGCGCGTGCCGGATCCTGTGGCAGGATGACTGACCAGGTCACGAGTGACAGCGTTTTGGCCCCGGCTTGCTGTCCGGCAACCCTCCTTCCGTGGCGGGGTGCCCCGGGTGATGACCAGGCCGCGGGCAGCGAGGTCCGCGGCAAGCGCGGATCCCTCGACACCAGGGGTCCTGGTCCTCGAGGAGCGTTTTCCGTGAGCAAGCGAATGCGATAGGGCGGCTCCGCCCCTTCTCCACCCCTCGGACCAGGGTCCCTTCCCCGCGCGTACCCGGGCAGCCGCGTACGCCCCGGCCCGACCCGTGCTCCGAGGCATTCCCCGTTCCCCGGCCGGCCGCTGCGCCGTACCCGCGGACGGGTGACATCCGAAGCCGTTCCGCCCTGCCCGCCGGGAGATTCCGCCATGTCCGCATTCCTGAACGCCGCCCCCGCCGTCGCCGCTTCCGCCGCCCCCGTCACCGCCGCTTCCGCCGTCACCGACGCCGACGGCGCCGCCTGTGCCGGGCCGCTCCCGGTCCTCGGCCGCGACGTCACCGTCCCGCTCGTCACCGGCGGCGAAGTCACCTACGCGGCCCTCGACTACGCCGCCAGCGCCCCCGCCCTCCAGCGCGTCTGGGACGACGTCGCCGCGTACGCCCCGTACTACGGCAGCGTGCACCGCGGGGCGGGCTACCTCTCGCAGCTCTCCACCGACCTGTTCGAGCAGAGCCGGGCCGCGGTCGCCGCGTTCCTCGACTGCCGTCCGGCCGACCAGGTGGTCTTCACCCGCTCCACCACCGACTCCCTCAACCTGCTCGCCTCCGCCCTGCCCGCCGACTGCCGGGTCTTCGTCTTCGAGACCGAGCACCACGCCTCGCTGCTGCCCTGGGACGACGCCCGTGTCACCTACCTCGACGCGCCGCGCACCCCGGACGAGGCCGTCGCCACCCTGGAACGGGCCCTCGCCGACCGCGACCCCCACGGCCCGGCCCTCGTCTGCGTCACCGGCGCATCCAACGTCACCGGAGAGCTGTGGCCGGTGCGGGAGCTCACCGCCGCCGCGCACGCCCACGGCGCCCGGATCGTCCTCGACGCCGCCCAGCTGGCCCCCCACCACCCCGTCTCCGTGCGGGACCTCGACGTGGACTGGGTGGCCTTCTCCGGGCACAAGCTGTACGCGCCCTTCGGCTCGGGCGTGCTGGCCGGCCGGGCCGACTGGCTCCGGCAGGCGCAGCCGTACCTGGCCGGCGGCGGGGCCTCCCGTACCGTCGCCCGCCGCGCGGACGGCGGCGTCGACGTCGAGTGGCACACCACGGCCGCCCGGCACGAGGCCGGATCCCCCAACGTCATCGGCGTCTACGCCATCGCCTCCGCCTGCCGCGCCCTGACCGAGGCGGGCTTCGACCGGCTCGTCGCCCGCGAGCACGAGCTGATCGCGCGGGTCCGCGCGGGCCTCGCGGACGTCCCGCAGGTCCGGATCCTCTCCCTGTTCGGGGACGACGCCCCGCGCGTCGGTGTCCTCTCCTTCGTGGTGGAGGGCTGGAACAGCTCCCACTTCGCCGCGGCCCTGTCGGCCGAGTACGGCATCGGCGTCCGCGACGGCCTGTTCTGCGCCCACCCGCTGGTGCGCACCCTGCTCGGCAGCGCCCCGCAGGAGCCCGGCGCGTGCGGGGCCCCGGAGGCGGGGCCGGGGGAGAGGTCGCTGAACGCGATCCGGGTGAGCTTCGGCGCCGGCACCCCCGACGAGCACGTGGAGCGGTTCGTCCGCGCGGTCCGGGAGCTCGTCACCGAGGGTGCCCGGTGGCAGTACCGCACGGAGGACGGCCGCTGCGTCCCCGCCGTGTGACAGGCTGGCGGCCATGACGCACACGCCGTACTGGGATCCGCTGCCGACCGTCCGGGCAGCCGCCGGACACCCGCTGCCGCAGTGGACGCCCGGCTGCGGTCTCGTCGCCGCGGACCGGTCGGCAGCCGAGCCCGGCCGGTGGGAGAAGCGCAGCCGGCGGGACGTCCCCGGGCCGTTCTACGCGGCCGACACCGACACCTGCTGGACCGGGCGGCTGTGCGCGCCCGGTCACGTGATGTACGACGACGAGTACGGTCAGGAGTTCGTCTACCGCCAGCCGCGCACGCAGCAGGAGACTTACGACCTGCTGTGCGCCGCGGAGTGCGACCCCTTCGCCGGATACGGAGCCGACGGGGACGCGCACTGGACCCCTGAGCTGGTCAGGGACTGGTGGCGGGAACGGGAACGGGTCCGCGAGTGGGCGGCGCGCATCGAGCGCGCCTGGTCCGTGTCCCCGCACGAGCAGGAGCGGGAGGCGGCCGGCGGGGCGCGGGCCTACCTCGCCCACATCGACGGGGACCTCGCGGACCACCTGCGCGGCTACCTGTTCTGGCTGGCCGAGCGCCGGCCGGCAGGGCCCGGCGAGGCCCTGCCGCGGCTCTGACGCCGGGAGCGGCGAGGAACGGCGACGCGGCGACGGGCGGCGACGCGGCGGCTAGTTGTCCAGGCCGATGGCGAAGGCCGCTTCCAGGTCGTGCTGGGAGTAGGTGCGGAACGCCACGTGCGTGTCCGTCGCCTCCACGCCCGGGATCTTGCTGATGCGGCCGGGGATGATGTCCGCCAGGTTCTCGTGGCGGGCCACGCGCACCAGGGCGATGAGGTCGTAGGTGCCCGTGACGGAGTAGACCTCGCTGACGTTGTCCAGCGCCGCGATGGACTCGGCGATCTCGGGGATGCGGTCCACGCTGGTCTTGATGAGCACGATCGCGGTGATCATGGCTGGCTGTCTCCCTCGGTGGCCGTCGCTGGTCGCCTCACTCTAGTCGTACGCCGGTAGCGCACCCATGCGTGGACGAAGCCGAGGGAGAAGCCCACCAGGTGCGCCAGGTACGCCACCCCGGGCCCGCTGCCCGCCCGGTGCGCCGCCACCCACTGCAGGGCGAACCAGAACAGCAGGACGAGCCATGCGGGCAACCGCAGCGGCAGGAAGAACAGGAAGGGGAACAGGCTCGTCACCCGGGCGCGCGGGAACAGGTACAGGAACGCCCCCAGCACGGCCGAGATCGCACCGGACGCCCCGACCAGCGTCTCCCCGGAGGCGGCGTTGGCCGCGGCGTACGCCGCGAGCGCGAGGTAGCCCGTGCAGACGTAGAAGCAGAGGAAGGCCGCGCGGCCCATCCGCTCCTCGGTCATCGCCCCGAAGACGTGCAGGAAGAGCAGGTTGCCCAGCAGGTGCAGCCAGCTGCCGTGGACGAACAGGGCGGTCAGCGGGGTCAGCAGGGCCCGCACGGACCCCCCGAACAGTTCGTCCGGGACCACGCCCCAGTGCCGGAAGTACGCGGTCCCCGTCTCCAGCAGCTGATCACCGGTCCCGTACGAGGGGTTCAGGCCCGAGGCCGGACCGAGGAGGAACACCGCGCAGCAGGCGGCGATCAGCGCATGGGTGACCACCGGGCCCCGGGCGGCCGCGCGCAGGGTCCGCCACTTTACGATCATGCGATTGAGCATGACCCGACCGGCCCCTTCCCACGCCCCGGCAGGCCGTAGGGTTACGTGCTGCGGTCCGCCGATTCCTACGGACGGCGGCTTTAATTGAAAGAGCTACGAAGGAGAGTGCGGCCTGATGACGGTTCCCCTGCCGACCGATGGCACCCGGTGGCGTTGCACCCTGTGCGGCAACCTCACGCGTTTCGACGTCACTCGTTCGTCGAAGGTCGTGGAGTACGTCCACCTGGATCTCGCCGGAGAGCCCAAGGTCGAGGAGCGCGAGGTGGTCAGTGAGACCATCGAGTCGGTCCGCTGCCGCTGGTGCAACGCGGTGGACCAGATCGAACTTGTGGACAGGCCGGGCGCGGACTCCTGACGGAGCCGCGCCCCACCGAGAAGACACGGTAGGGGTGACGGATTGTGGAGCCAGGAAGCGGCGCTGACCCGGCCGATGCGGCCGACGCCGCCGCCGAGGTGCTCGACCGCCCGCTGCCGGAGGGCGTGCGGCGCCGGGTCGTCGCGCTCGTTTCGGACGCCTTCGGCGCCCTGACGGTCGCGGACCTGCCGGGACAGCTGCGCCAGTACGCCCGGTTCACCCCGAGCCGGCGCGCCAAGTTCGCGGGCAACGCCATGGCCGCGGCCGTGGAGACGGACGCCGTCTTCCGCGGCCGCGTCGCCGAGAAGGTGCGCGAGGCCCAGGCGGAGCTGGCCGGGGCGCTGGAGTCCGGCGCCCCGCCCGCGGCCGCCGACCCGCTGGACGTGGCCGCCGCCGCGTACGTCCTGCGGCCGCCGGGCTGGGCGAAGCTGGTGTCCGCCGCCGGTGAGGAGGCGCAGCGCGTCGACGCCGAGCGGGCGGACGAGGAGGCCCGGCGCGAAGCGGACCGGCTCCGCGAGGAGCTGGCCCACGTACGGGAGCTCCAGCGGCACGGCGGCGAGCAGGTGCGCGGCGAGCTGGAAGCGGCCCGGAAGGAAGCGGAATCGCTTCAGCGCAAGCTGCGCAGCGCCCTGAGCGACGTCAAGCGGGGCGAGGCGGCCCTGCGCAAGCTCACGGCTGAGATCGAGGGGATCCGTGCCGAGGCGGCCGGGCAGGTGGCGGCCGCCGAGAGCGAGGCGCGCCGGCTCAAGTCCCGGCTGGCGGAGGCCGAGGCGGCGCTGGAGACCTCCCGCCGGGCCGTGCGCGAGGGCCGCAGCGTCGAGGACATGCGGCTGCGGCTGCTGCTGGACACGGTGCTGGACGCGGCCCAGGGGCTGCGCCGGGAACTGGCGCTGCCACCGGTGTCGACGCGGCCCGCCGAGACGGTGGACGCGGTGGAGCCGGGCCGGATGAGCCCGAAGGACATCGCGGCCCGGGCACTGTCGGAGACCGATCCGGCGCTGCTGGACCAGTTGTTGGCGCTGCCTCAGGTGCACCTCGTCGTCGACGGCTACAACGTGACCAAGACCGGCTATCCGACGATGCCGCTGGAGAAGCAGCGGCTGCGGCTCCTGGGCGGGCTGTCGATGCTGGCCGCGCAGACCGGCGCGGAGATCACCTGCGTCTTCGACGGGGCGGAGCTGGCCGCGCCGGTGCTGCTGGCGCCGCCGCGCGGGGTGCGGGTGCTGTTCTCCAAGCCGGGCGTCACGGCGGACGAGCTGATCCGCCAGCTGGTGCGCGCGGAGCCGCCGGGCCGGCCGGTGGTCGTGGTCTCGACGGACCGCGAGGTGGCCGACGGGGTGGCGAAGGCCGGAGCCCGACCCGTAACGTCCGCTTTGCTCCTGAAGCGGCTTTCGCGCGTTTCCTAACTCCTCGGCGTAATGCCCGATTTGGTCACGCCGTTGGGGAACGTACCGTCAACTCGCCGGTACGGAGCGTGCGCTGAAGGTAAAGAACCTGGTCGGGGGCCGGGTTTTTTCCGGAGGGGATTTGAAGTGATCAAGCGGGGGTCACTAGGGTCTGGTCAAACCTTCGTGCGGTAGATCACCCATTCGGGGTGTCGGCGGGGGTGTCGCCGGCTTGCGCGCGCGTGACGCGCCGCGCCCCTCTCCCGGCGGTGCGAGTAAAGGAGCCCGGCTCGTGGCGTCCCACCGTCGACCCAAGCAGCCGGGCCGCGCCCGCGTGACCGTGCTCACCGCCACGGCCGCCGCAGCCGTCGCCCTCTCCGCGCACAGCGCCTCCGCCGCGCCCGACCAGCCGAGCAAGGACGAGGTCAAGGCCAAGGTCGACGCCCTCTACGAGGAGGCCGAGCAGGCCACCGAGAAGTCCAACCAGGCCAAGGAGCGCCAGGAGAAGCTGGAGAAGGAGATCAGCCAGCTCCAGGACCAGGTCGCCCGCGGCCAGGAGGAGCTCAACCAGCTGCGCTCCACGCTGGGTTCGATGGCCAGCGCCCAGTACCGCACCGGCGGCATGGACCAGTCCGTCGCCCTCTTCCTCTCCGGCGATCCCGAGACCTACCTCGACAAGGCCTCCACCCTCCAGCAGCTGACGGGCAAGCAGGTCGAAGCCGTCCAGAAGATCCAGGCCAAGCAGCGCAGCCTCGCGCAGCAGCGCCAGGAGGCCGCCGGCAAGCTCGCCGACCTCGACGCCACCCGCAAGGAACTCGGCGAGAAGAAGAAGGCCTCCCAGGGCAAGCTCGCCGAGGCCCAGTCCCTCCTCAACACCCTGACCGCGCAGGAGCGCCAGCAGCTCAAGGACGAGGACAGCCGCGCCGGCCGGGCGGACGCCGCCAGCGCCGACCTCGGCAACGTGAAGGCCTCCGGCCGGGCCGGCGCCGCCCTGGCGGCCGCCAAGACCAAGCTGGGCTACGCGTACGTCTCCGGCGCCACCGGCCCCAGTGCCTTCGACTGCTCCGGGCTGACGCAGTGGGCGTACAGGCAGGCCGGTGTGAGCATCACCCGCACCACCTGGACCCAGGCCGAGGAGGGCACCCGCATCCCCCTCAGCGAGCTGCAGCCCGGCGACCTGGTGTTCTTCTACTCCGACCTGCACCACGTCGGCCTGTACGCGGGGAACGGCATGACCCTGCACGCCTCGAACCCGCGCGGCGGCATCAAGTACGAGAAGATCAGCTACATGTCGCCCCAGTTCGGCGTCCGCATCTGACCGCGGTCCCCGACCGCCCGGCACCGTCCCACACCGCCCATCCGGGCGAATTCCACGGCCCCGCCCTGACCCCGCGCCCCGCCCATGACCTGCGTCTGGGGCGGGGCGCCGGCACGTGCGGCCCGCGACGGTCGTTGGTCGGCGGGTAGCCGCGCGGCTACTGTCTGCCAGCGCGGAACCCGGCACACGGCCGTCCACGGGGGACGGACCCGGTCCCGCGCAGCGGAAGGGAGCGGTTCCGCATGGCGTCCCACCGCCGGTCCGGACCCGGCAGCCTCGACCGGCACACCAAGGTCGGCCTCCTGACCGCGGCCGCCGCGGCGGCCACCGCCGCCGCCATCACCGCAGTGCCCGCCATCGCCGCACCGGCCCTGCCGAAGGAGCCCTCGGCGAGCGTCCGCGCCCAGGTCGACCGCCTCTTCGAGGAAGCCGAACGGGCCACCGAACGCTACAACGAGGCGGGGGAGCACGCCGACAGGCTCCGCACCGAGATCGGCCGCGCTCAGGACCGGCTGGCCCGCGGCCAGGAGCGCATCAACACCATGCGCGGCCTCCTCGGCGCCTTCGCCGGAGCCCAGTACCGCTCCGGCGGCATCGACCCCGCCGTCGAGCTGATGCTGTCCGAGGACCCCGACGAATACCTCGACAAGGCCGCCACCCTGGGCCGGCTGACCGACCGCCAGACCCGGCAGCTCGACGAACTGCGCAAGGAACAGCGCAAGCTCGGCCAGGAGCGCAGCGAGGCCGCGCGGGGGCTCGCCGAACTCGAAGCCGTACGGGCCGACGTGGCCCGGCAGAAACGCGCCGTCACGGCCAAGCTCGCCGCGGCCCGGCAGCTGCTCAACGCCATGCCCGCCGAGGAACGCGCCGACTTCGAGCGGGCCTCCCGCTCCGACGGCCGCGCGGACGCACTGCCCGACCCGTCCGCCGGCGGCTTCCCCGGCCCCTCCTCCGGCCGCGCCGCGGCGGCCGTGCGGGCCGCCCGCTCCGTCGTGGGACGGCCCTACATCTGGGGCGCCACCGGCCCCTCCGGCTTCGACTGCTCCGGGCTGATGGTGTGGTCGTACCGGCAGGCCGGCGTCTCCCTGCCGCGCACCTCGCAGGCCCAGCGGTACGCCGGCCGCCGCGTCCCGCTGTCCGAGGCCCGGCCCGGGGACCTGGTGACCTACCGCTCCGACGCCAGCCACGTCGGCATGTACGTCGGCAACGGCCAGGTCGTGCACGCCCCCTACCCCGGGGCCCGGGTCCGCTACGACCCCGTCGGCATGATGCCGGTGTCCTCCGTCACCCGCCCCTGAGCGGAGCCCCGGCCGCGGCACTAGGATCGGCGGATGCCCCCGCGCCGCCGAGCCGCCGCACCGCGGCAGCTGCCGCCGGTGGTGTTCCTGCTGCTCTGCGGGCTGGTGGGCGGGCTGCTCGCCGGCTGCACCGCGCCCGCGTCCGCGCCCGCGCCGGGCGAAACCGCCCACACCGCCCACACCGCCCACACCGCCGACACGGCCGGCCGCGCCGACCGCGACGTCCGCGCCGCCGTCGCCGCCTGGTCCCGGCAGCCGCCCGCGCAGCTCGCCGGGATCCCGCTGGAGGGCTGGGCCTACGAGGTCACCGGCGTCCGGCAGGACGGAGCGCGCGCCACCGCCACCGCCGAGCTGCGCTACCGGCTCGCCGGCCACGACACCGCCGCGGCCGGCTCCGCCCGCGAGGTGCGGCTGGGCCTGACCGGCGGGCAGTGGCGGGTCACCGGCGACGCCCCCGCCCCCGGCGCCCCACCGCAGCTGTGGGACCAGGGGCCGGTGGCCGTGGTCCGGGGCGCACACAGCCTCGTCCTCGGCACCGGGCAGGACGCCCCGACGCTGTCCGCGATCGCCGCCGAGGCCGACCGGGCGGTGCCCGCGGTGAACGCCGCCTGGCCGCGGCCCTGGGCCGGGCGGGTCGTCGTGCTCGTCCCCGCGACGGTGGACGCGATGGCGGCGCTGCTCGGGCGGCCGGTCGCCGAGTACCGGGGCATGGCCGCCGTCACCACCGCAAGCGTCGGCGGCGGCCCCGCCCCCGCCGACCGGATCGTCGTCAACCCCCAGGGCTACGCCGAGCTCACCGCCGAGGGCCGGGCCGTCGTCCTCACCCACGAGGCCACCCACGTCGCCACCCGCTCGGCGACCACCGCCACGACCCCGCTGTGGCTCTCCGAAGGCTTCGCCGACTGGGCGGCGTACCGCGGCACCGACCCCGCCCCCGAGCGCGCCGCACCCGCCCTCGGCCGTGCGGTCCGTGCCGGGCGACCGCCCGCGCAGCTGCCGCGGAACGAGGAGTTCGCCTTCGGCGCCGACCCCGAAGCGCTGTCCCGGGCGTACGAGGGCGCCTGGCTGGCCTGCCGGCTCGTCGCACGGCGGTGGGGGGACGCGGCCCTCGTCGACCTGTACGTCCGCGCGGGCCGCGAGCCGCTCCCGGCCGCCCTGCGGGATGCCCTCGGCACGGACGGGCCCGCCCTGACGGAGGCCTGGCGGCAGGCCCTGCGGGCCGACCTCGGCTCCGCCGCCCAGACACCCTAGGGCGCGCGGCCGCAGGGGCCCGGGCCGTGAGGGGCCCGCGGGGCCGTCCGGTACTGTCGGCAGGCGATGCACAAGACGCTGATCGTGACCAACGACTTTCCGCCGCGCCCGGGCGGCATCCAGGCCTTCCTGCACAACATGGCCCTGCGCCTGGACCCCGAGCGGATCGTCGTCTACGCCTCCACCTGGAAGCACAGCGCCGAGGGCCGCGAGGCCACCGCCGCCTTCGACGCCGAACAGCCCTTCCAGGTCGTGCGCGACCGGACGACCATGCTGCTGCCGACCCCGCGGGTCACCCGCCGGGCGGTGGGGCTGCTGCGCGAGCACGGCTGCGAGTCCGTGTGGTTCGGGGCCGCCGCCCCGCTCGGCCTGATGGGTCCGGCCCTGCGCCGGGCCGGGGCGCGGCGCATCGTGGCGACCACGCACGGCCACGAGGCCGGCTGGGCGCAGCTGCCGGCGGCGCGGCAGCTGCTGCGCCGGATCGGCGAGGGCACGGACACCTTCACCTACCTGGGCGAGTACACGCGCTCCCGGATCGCCTCGGCGCTGACCGGTGCGGCGGCGGACCGGATGGTCCAACTGCCGCCCGGCGTGGACGAGAAGACCTTCCACCCGGAGTCGGGCGGCGACGAGATCCGCGCCCGGCTCGGGCTCTCGGACCGACCGGTCGTCGTGTGCGTCTCGCGGCTCGTGCCGCGGAAGGGACAGGACACCCTGATCCGGTCCATGCCGCAGATCCTGGCGGCGGTGCCGGACGCCGTGCTGCTGATCGTCGGCGGCGGGCCGTACGAGGCCGACCTGCGGAAGCTGGTCGGCGAGACGGGGGTCGCGGACTCGGTGGTCTTCACCGGCCCCGTCCCCTGGTCCGAGCTGCCCGCCCACTACGGGGCCGGCGACGTCTTCGCCATGCCGTGCCGGACCCGGCGGGGCGGGCTGGACGTGGAGGGGCTCGGGATCGTCTACCTGGAAGCCTCGGCCACCGGTCTGCCGGTGGTCGCGGGGGACTCCGGCGGGGCGCCGGACGCGGTGCTGGACGGGGAGACCGGGTGGGTGGTCCGGGGCGGCGACCCCGGGGACGCGGCGGACCGCATCGTGGCCCTGCTCCGGGATCCGGAGCTGCGGCGGCGAATGGGGGAGCGGGGCCGTGCGTGGGTGGAGGAGCGGTGGCGGTGGGACCTGCTGGCCGACCGCCTCCGCGCGCTGCTGTAGCCGCGCCGCCGTTTCCGCCGGCCGCTGGGTTGTTGGATGCGGGGCCGCCGGCCGCCGGGTGCGGGTGCCGCTGCGCGCAGCCGTTCCCCAGTCCCGCCCCTTCCCGAAACCGGGGCTCCGCCCCGGACCCCCTTCGCCTCAAACGCCGGCGGGGCCCGAGGACCGGGCGCTGCGCGCCCGGTGCGCTCAAACGCCGCGCGGGCTGCATCGTCCAGCCTCGCCCGCGTTTGAGCCGCGGGGGGCTGGGGGCGGAGCCCACGGTTTCGGGAAGGGGCGGGGTGGGGGCGGCTCCGCGCAGCGGACGGCGCGACGCCGGGGCGGTGTCGACAGAAGGGACTGTCACGGTTGATCGTGGCTGCGCCGGGTATGGGCGGAAGGTCTGCTTCCGCCCATCATGCGGGCATGAACCCCCACCTGACGCGCCGTCACTTCCTGGGCATCGGCGCATTCCAGACCGCCGCAGCCCTCGGCTTCACCCGCATCGGCCTCGGCTCCGCCGCCGCGGCCGAACCCCCCGCCGCGCAGTACGCCCCCGCCATCGTCGTCGGCTCCGGCTACGGCGCCGCCGTGGCGGCCCTCCGCCTCGGGCAGGCCGGCGTCCGTACCGTCGTCCTCGAAATGGGGCGGCTGTGGAACACCCCCGGCCCCGACGGCAAGGTCTTCCCCTCGACCTCCGCCCCCGACCACCGGTCCATGTGGTTCCGCACCCGCACCGAGGCCCCGCTCGCGACCTTCCTCTGGCTCGACGTCGTCAACCGGGACATCAGCCCCTACCCCGGCGTCCTCGACCGCGTGCACCACGGCGACATGTCCGTCTACGTCGGCCGCGGCGTCGGCGGCGGCTCCCTCGTCAACGGCGGCATGGCGCCCACGCCGCGCCGCTCCTACTTCCAGGAGGTGCTGCCCCGCGTCGACGCCGACGAGATGTACGGCACGTACTTCCCGCGCGCCCGCGCCATGCTCGGCGTGAACGACATCGACCCGGCCTGGTTCGAGTCCACCGACTGGTACCGCTTCGCCCGCGTCTCCCGCAAGCACGCCCGCAACACCGGCCTGCGGACCGTGTTCGTGCCCAACGTGTACGACTTCAGGTACATGCAGCGCGAGGCGGCCGGCACCGTCCCCCGGTCAGCCCTGGCCGGCGAGGTCATCTACGGCAACAACCACGGCAAGAAGAGCGTGGACAAGACCTACCTGGCGGCCGCCCTCGGCACCGGGAACGTCACCGTCGAGACCCTGCAGCGCGTGGTCGGCGTACGACAGGAGCCGGACGGGAGCTACGTGCTCACCGTCCACGGCAGCGACCTGTCCGGGCGGGTCACCCAGGTCCGCGAACTCGGCTGCCGGCAGCTCTTCCTCGGCGCCGGCAGCCTCGGCACCACCGAGATCCTGGTGCGGGCCCGCGAACGCGGCACCCTGCCCGCGCTGAGCGAGAAGGTCGGCCTCGGCTGGGGCCCCAACGGCAACGTCATGACCGCCCGCGCCAACCACCTGTGGGACACCGTCGGCGCCCGCCAGGCCACCATGCCCGCCCTGGGCATCGACGACTGGGACAACGCCGCCCACCCCGTCTTCGCGGAGATCGCCCCGCTGCCGATGGGCATCGAGCACTGGGTCTCGATGTACCTGGCCATCACCAGGAACCCCGAGCGCGGGCACTTCACGTACGACGCGGCCTCCGACTCGGCGCGGCTGCAGTGGCGGCGCGAGCAGAACGCGCCCGCCGTGGCCGCCGCGAAGAGCCTCTTCGACCGGATCAACCGGACCAACGTCACCATCTACCGGTACGACCTGTTCGGCGGGAACAGGCCCTTCGCCGACGACTTCACCTACCACCCCCTCGGCGGCTGCGTCCTCGGCGAGGCCACCGACGACCACGGCCGCGCCAAGGGCCACCGGGGGCTGTACGTCGTCGACGGCTCGCTGGTCCCGGGATCCCTCGGCGTGAACCCGTTCGTCACCATCACCGCCCTCGCGGAACGCAACATGGCCCGGATCCTCGCCGAGGACCCCCGCTGACGCGCAGCGGGCGGACCGGCGGGGACCCGGGCCAGGGGCCGGGGCCGGGCGCTCAGGAGGTGTAGAGCGCCTCGATCTCGTGCGCGAAGTCCTTCGCCACCACGTTGCGCTTCAGCTTCAGCGACGGCGTGATGTGGCCCGACTCCTCCGTGAACTGGGAGGGCAGAATGCGGAATTTCCGCACCGATTCCGCCTTGGAGACCGCCGCATTGCCGTCGTCCACGGCCTTCTGGACGGCGGCGATGAGGTCCGCGTCCTCGCGCAGGTCCGCCGCCGTCGAGCCGGCCGGCTTGCCGTTCTCCGCGGCCCAACGGCCGAGGAACTCCTCGTCGATGGTGACCAGCGCCGCCACGAAGGGCCGCGCGTCGCCCACCACCATGCACTCCGCGACCAGCGCGTGCGCCCGGATCCGGTCCTCGATCACCGCGGGGGCGACGTTCTTGCCGCCCGCCGTGACGATGAGCTCCTTCTTGCGGCCGGTGATGGTGAGGTAGCCGTCCTCGTCGAGGGTGCCGACGTCGCCGGTGTGGAACCAGCCGTCGGTGAGCGCATCGGCGGTCGCCGCCTCGTTCTGCCAGTAGCCCTGGAAGACCTGCTCGCCGTGGAGCAGCACCTCGCCGTCGTCGGCGATCCGCACCACCGAGCCGGGCAGCGGCTGCCCGACCGAGCCGATCTTCGGCCGGTCCCACGGGTTGAACGCCGTCGCCGCGCAGGACTCCGTCAGGCCGTAGCCCTCCAGCACCGTGAAGCCGATGCCGCGGAAGAAGTGGCCGAGGCGCTCGCCCAGCGGCGCGCCGCCGGAGATCGCGTACTCGCCGCGCCCGCCGAGGACCGCGTGCAGCTTGCGGTAGACCAGCTTCGAGAACAGCTTGTGCTTCAGCCGCAGGCCGAAGGACGGGCCGGCCGGGGTGTCCAGCGCCCGGCTGTACGCGATGGCCGTCTCGGCCGCCGCGTCGAAGATCTTGCCCTTGCCGTCGGCCTGGGCCTTGGCGCGCGCCGAGTTGTAGACCTTCTCGAAGACCCGGGGCACGCCGAGGATCAGCGTCGGCCGGAAGGACTGGAGCTCGTCCGTCAGGTTCTTGATGTCCGGTACGCAGCCCAGGCGGATCGGCGCCAGCACGGCCGCCACCTCCACCAGGCGCCCGAAGACGTGCGCGGCCGGCAGGAACAGCAGCACCGAGCACTCGCCCGTGCGGAACAGCGGGCTCAGCCGCTCCACCACGTTGCCGCACTCGGCGAAGAAGTTGCGGTGGGTCAGCACACAGCCCTTGGGACGGCCGGTGGTGCCCGAGGTGTAGACGATGGTGGCCGGGTCGTCGGCGTTCGCCAGCGAGCTGCGCTCGTCGACCTCGGCGTCGGAGATCCCGGCACCCGCGGCCTTCAGCGTCTCCGCGGCGCCCTGCTCGATCTCCCAGACCTCGCGCAGCTCCGGCAGCCGGTCGCGCAGCGAGGCCACGGCCTCGCTGTGGCCCGAGCCCTCCACGACCACCGCGACGGCCCCGGAGTCACCGAGGATCCACTGGATCTGCTCCGGCGAGCTGGTCTCGTACACGGGCACGGTGACACCGCCCGCGGTCCAGATCGCGAAGTCGATCAGCACCCACTCGTAGCGGGTGCGGGAGATCAGGCCCACCCGGTCGCCGGGCCGCACACCGGCCGCGATCAGGCCCTTGGCGGTGGCGCGGACCTCGGCGAGGAACTCCTTCGCCGTGACGTCCTCCCACCGGCCGTCGGCCTTGCGCCCCATGACGGCGGTGTTCGGATGCTGCGCTGCGTTGCGGCGGATGAGATCCGTCAGGTTCCCGTCCGACGGGACCTCGTACAGGGCCGGAAGGCTGAACTCGCGCAAGACAACTGCTCCTCTGGGCGCCATCGCCACCGTGTGGACCGACCGGACGTTACCCACCGGTAGTGGGTTCCCGATAGAGGGAACCGGCCAGATGTTCCGTGCGTCACATGACGCGGCACTGCCCTGCCGACATTAGTCGACCCAGTCAACGACTCGGAAGTAACCGCAGGTAGGACCCCTGGTGCCACCCCCTCTACCCGCGCCCGTCCGGCCCCCCTAGGGTGGCCTCATGGGTGGGAGCACAGGTGGCAGGAAAAGCGGTACGCGCGTTCACGTCGTCAGCGACGTCCACGGCAACACCGAGGCGCTCGCACGCGCCGGGGACGGCGCCGACGCGCTGATCTGCCTCGGCGACCTCGTCCTCTTCCTCGACTACGCCGACCACTCCCGCGGCATCTTCCCCGACCTCTTCGGCGTCGAGAACGCCGACCGGATCGTCGAGCTGCGCACCGCCCGCCGCTTCGAGGAGGCCCGCGCCTTCGGCCGCCGGCTCTGGCAGGGCCTGGACCGGGAACGCCTGATCGAGGAGGCGGTCCGCCGCCAGTACGCCGAGATGTTCGCCGCGTTCCCGCACCCCACGTACGCCACCTACGGCAACGTCGACATGCCGGGCCTGTGGCAGGAGTACGCCGGCGCCGGCACCACCGTCCTCGACGGCCAGCGCGTCGAGATCGGCGGCCGCGTCTTCGGCTTCGTCGGCGGCGGCCTGCCCTCCCCCATGCGCACCCCCTACGAGGTCGACGAGGAGGAGTACGCCGCCAAGGTCGAGGCCCTCGGCGAGGTGGACGTGCTCTGCTCGCACATCCCGCCGGAGGTCCCCGAGCTCTGCTACGACACCGTCGCCCGCCGCTTCGAACGGGGCAGCGAGGCCCTGCTCGCCGCGATCCGCCGGACCCGGCCCCGGTACGCCCTCTTCGGGCACGTGCACCAGCCGCTGGCCCGGCGGATGCGGATCGGCGGGACGGAGTGCGTGAACGTCGGACACTTCGCCTCGACCGGAAGGCCCTGGGCCATGGAGTGGTGACCTCCGCACGCACGGTAGCCTGCACGCGGCGGCCGCAGGCCGCACACACCCCCGAAATCCCCCAGCTGCCGCTGGGAGGTGCCCCAGTCCTGGAGGAGCGACCGCGATGGCGGAACACACCAGCTCGAGCATCACGATCGACGCGGCGCCGGCCGACGTCATGGCCGTGATCGCCGACTTCGCCCGCTACCCCGAGTGGACCGGTGAGGTGAAGGAGGCCGAGGTGCTGTCGACCGACGCCCAGGGCCGCGCGGAGAAGGTCCGCCTCCTCCTCGACGCCGGCGCGATCAAGGACGACCACACCCTCGCCTACACCTGGAAGGGCACCGACGAGGTCAGCTGGACCCTCGACAAGTCCCAGATGCTGCGCCAGCTCGACGGCTCGTACCGGCTGGCACCGGTCGACGGCGGCACGCGCACCGAGGTCACCTACCAGCTGACCGTGGACGTCAAGATCCCCATGCTCGGCATGATCAAGCGCAAGGCCGAGAAGGTCATCATCGACCGGGCCCTGGCCGGACTGAAGAAGCGCGTCGAATCGACCGGGTCGGCCTGATCCACGTGCGCACCCTGCTCGTCACCGGCCCCGGCGGCGCCGGGCGGACCACCGTCGCCGCGGCCACCGCGGCCGCCGCCGCCCGGGCCGGGAAGCGGGTGCTGCTGCTGTCCGGCGACCCCGCGTCCTGCAGCGGCCCGGCGGACCCCGTCACCGCCCTGGTCGGGGAACCCGCCGGGGAAGCCGTCGAGGTGGCCCCCGGACTGACCGCGGTGCCCGCCGACGGGATCCGGGTGGCCCGCGTCGACTCCGGCGGGGAGTTCCGCGCCGAGCTCGCCGCCCTCCAGGAACGCGGCTCCGCCCTCCTCGGCATGCTCGGCTCCCGGCCGCTCGGTGCCGAGGAGCTCACCGAACTGCCCGGCGCCGAACAGTTCGCCCTGCTGCGCGCCCTGCGCCGGGCCGCCGCAGCGCCCGACACCGACCTCGTCGTCGTAGACCTGCCCCCGCTGCACCAGGCCCTGGCAGCCCTGGCCCTCCCCGGGCAGCTGCGCCGCTACCTGGCCCGGCTGCTCCCCGCCGAACGGCAGGCCGCCCGCGCCCTGCGCCCCGTACTCGCCCAGCTGGCCGGCGTCCCCATGCCCGCGCAGTGGCTGTACGAGGCCGCCGCCCGCTGGGACGAGGAGCTGGCCGCCGTCCAGCGCGTCGTCGAGGCCGCCACCACCACCCTGCGCCTGGTCGCCGAGCCCGGCCCCGCCGCCGACACCGCCCTGCGGACCGGGCTGGTCGGCGCCGCCCTCCTGCAACTGCCCGTCGACGGGATCGTCGCCAACCGCACCGTGCCGCAGGGCTCGCCCGACCCCTGGCTCGCCGGGCTCGCCGCCGAGCAGGAGAAGTACGCCGCCCAGTGGGCCGCCGACACCGGCCGGCCCGTGGTCCCGCTGCCCCACCTCGGCCGAGCCCCCCGCGGCCCCGAGGACCTGGCCCGGCTCGCCGGAGCCCCCGGGCTCGCACCGGACGACCCGCCGGCCCGCCGCGACTGGGCAGTCGAGGACCGGATCGCCGAGGACGGGGTACTCGTCTGGGCGGTTCCGCTGCCCGGCGCGCACAAGCGCGACCTCGACCTGGTCCGGCGCGGCGACGAACTGCTGATCGCGGCCGGCCCGTACCGGAGGATCGTTTCCCTGCCCTCCGCGCTGCGCCGTTGCACCGTCACCGGCGCCGCCCTCACCGACGGCGCCCTGCGGATCCGCTTCACCCCCGACCCGGCGCTGTGGCCGCGCCGGCCCTGAACGGCGTACCCCCGTTCGGGTAACGTCGAAAGCAGTACACGACGAGCGCGTACGCGCGACGCAGTACCGAGCCGTACGCCACCCGTACCCACCGCACCACACCACATCGCACCTCACCGCACCGCACGTCCCGCAGCTGCCGCAGGAGAGTCCGCCATGAGCGAGGCCACCGACCGTCCCGCCGACGACGACGCCTGGGCCGAGGCCTGCGCCGAGGACCTCGCCGCCGAGCAGGAGCGCCGCCGCTCCCGGCACGACGGCACCGGGTCCGGGTCCGGGTCCGGGACCGGAACCGCCGCCGAGGAACTGTTCAAACTGTTCGAGGCCGTCGCCGACAAGGTCTCCGCCCTGAACAACCCGCTGCTCGGAGCCACCGCCCAGGGCGCCGTGCGGCAGATCGTCGACCAGGCGAAGGCAGCCGCCAAGCCCGTCGTCGAACGCAACCCCGAGGTCTTCGGCCACCTCGCCGCGGCCGGATCCGAGCTCCTCGCCGCCTACCGCTCGGCCGTCGAAGGCCACGAACGCCGCTGGACCCGCGGCGACACCACCCCGGGCGACGGCCCCGACCGGCCCGCCGGCGACGGCTCCGACCCCCGGGACGAGGGCGGAACCGGCCCGTCCCAGCGCATCGACCTCGACTGAGACGGCACCGCCCTCGGGTACGGTTGGCCGTGGCGGGGTTTGACCGGAAACCGAGGGACTAATGGGACTCACCATCGGCGTCGACATCGGCGGCACGAAGATCGCGGCCGGCGTGGTCGACGAAGAGGGCACCATCCTTGAGACGTACAAGGTGCCCACCCCGCCGACCGCGGACGGCGTGACCGACGCGATCTGCGCCGCAGTGACCGAAGTCAGCAGCAACCACACCATCGAGGCCGTCGGCATCGGCGCCGCCGGATACGTGGACGACAAGCGCGCGACCGTACTGTTCGCGCCGAACATCAACTGGCGGCACGAGCCGCTCAAGGACAAGGTCGAGCAGCGCATCGGCCTGCCCGTCGTCGTCGAGAACGACGCGAACTGCGCCGCTTGGGGCGAATACCGCTTCGGCGCCGGCAAGGGCCACGAGGACGTCATCTGCATCACCCTCGGCACCGGCCTCGGCGGCGGCATCATCATCGGCAACAAGCTGCGGCGCGGCCGGTTCGGCGTGGCCGCCGAGTTCGGGCACATCCGGGTCGTCCCCGACGGCCTGCTGTGCGGCTGCGGCAGCCAGGGCTGCTGGGAGCAGTACGCCTCCGGGCGCGCCCTCGTCCGGTACGCCAAGCAGCGCGCCAACGCCACCCCCGAGAACGCGGCCCTGCTGCTCGCCCTCGGCGACGGCACCCCCGACGGCATCGAGGGCAAGCACATCAGCGAGGCCGCCCGCCAGGGCGACCCCGTGGCCGTCGACTCCTTCCGCGAACTGGCCCGCTGGGCCGGCGCCGGCCTCGCCGACCTGGCCTCGCTCTTCGACCCCTCGGCGTTCATCGTCGGCGGCGGCGTGTCCGACGAGGGCGACCTCGTCCTCGACCCGATCCGCAAGTCCTTCAAGCGCTGGCTGATCGGCGGCGCCTGGCGCCCGCACGCGCAGGTGCTCGCCGCCCAGCTCGGCGGCAAGGCCGGACTCGTCGGCGCGGCGGACCTGGCCCGGCAGGGCTGACCCGCCCGGCGGGGCCGACCCCGCCGCACGGCGCACGCCAGCGCCCGCACACCCGGCCCGCCGCGCCCCCTGGGGCACGGCGGGCCGGGTGGCTATGTTGCCGGGTATGGACCTGACTTCGCGTTCGCGTTCGCGTTCTCGTCTGCCCGCCCGGCCCGTGCAGCCCGCCGCCCCCGCGCTGCCGGACCTCCCCGAGTCCCGTACCGAGGCCGACGGCTCCGCCGTCATCCGCGTCCTCAGCTACAACATCCGCTCCCTGCGCGACGACGAGGACGCGCTGGCCCGGGTGATCCGCGCCTGCGCCCCCGACCTGGTCTTCGTCCAGGAGGCCCCGCGGTTCTTCCGCTGGCGCAAGCACGCGGCGCGGCTGGCCGCCACATGCGACCTGGTGGTCCTGTCGGGCGGGGCGACCGCCGCCGGCCCGCTGCTGCTGTGCTCGCTGCGGGCCTTCGTGGAGCGGACCGAGGACGTGCTGCTCCCGCTCACGCCCGGGCTGCACCGGCGGGGCTTCGCCACCGCCGTGGTCCGCTTCGGCGGCGCCAGGGTCGCGGTGCTGAGCGCCCACCTGCCGCTGGACGCGGGGGAGCGGCTGGCGCACGCGGAGGAGCTGCTGGTGCGGCTCGGGGCCGCCGGTGCGCCGTACGGGATCGCGGCGGCGGACGTGAACGAGACCCCGGAGGGGCCGGCCTTCCGGCGGCTCGCCGGGGCACTGCAGGACTGCCGGGCCGTCGCCCCGTGGGGCGGGGAGCACACCTTCGTGCCGGGGGGCCGGGGTGGCGGCCGAGCCGGCGGCGGTGGCCGTGGTGGCGGGGCGGGGCGGCGGATCGACGCGGTGTTCGCCACGCAGGGGGTGGAGGTGCTCGGGTGTGGCGTGCCGGTGGGGTTGGACGGCGTGGTGGAGGCGGATCTCGCTGCGGCGAGCGATCACTTGCCGGTGCTGGCGGTGGTGCGGCTGCCGGTGGGTGCGCCGCGGGCCGCGGGTGGTTGATCGCGCAGTTCCCCGCGTCCCTGGTGGGCGTCCCTGTGTGGTTGAGCGCGCTGGTCCCCGCGCCCCTTTGGGGCGCGGGGGTCAGACCACTGCGCCTCGGCCCGGGTCGTCGTCTTCGTCGTCGCCCTGTTGCATGCGGGCGATGAGGGTGGCGAAGCCTCCGAGGAAGCCGCCGATGCACAGCGTCGTCAGCCACCAGGTCATGTCCCACTGCAACAGCACCGCCACCAGCAGCAGCACCGGCCCGCCGACCACCGCCAGCCACGCGAACTTCGCCGTCGTGTCAGCCGGCGGCAGCTCCGGCTCGGGCTGCACGAAGTGGCCCTCGTCCGTTTCGTCGGCGTCGTCCGGGTCGGCCAGCGCATGGTCCCGGGGGCCGGGCCCGCCGAGGCCGACGCCCGGGGCGAACACCACCGAGCTGCCGAGCGGCGTCGGCGGGGCGTCCTCCTTCGGCGTCTTCGGCGTCTTCGGCTCTTCCGAGTCCTTCGGCTGCAGCGGCTCCACGTCCTCCTCCGGCAGCATCAGGTTCTCGATCGGGCGGAACGGCCGCGCGCCCGGCGGGTCGGGCGGCTCCTGCCCGTACCCGGCGACGATCGCCGCCCACGCCGCTTCCTCGTCCAGCGGGGGTACGCCCCCCGGGGACTCCTCGTGTTCAGCCACCGCTGGCCGCCCCTTCCCTGCCGACGACGCCCTGTGCGATCCGTCCGACGAACGCGTAGCTGTCCTCGAAGATCCGCTCCGCGTCGTAGTCCAACGTCGCCACGTGGTAGCTCTGTTCCAGCAGCGTCTCGCTCACGTCCGTGGACGAGATCCGCGACAGGATCCGCGCCGAGTCGACCGGCGGGACCACGTGGTCCTGCGGGCTGTGCAGCAGCAGCACCGGCTGCGTCACCTGCGGCAGCTCACCGTCCACGAGCCGCAGGAACTCCCGCAGCGAGTGCGCGGCACGGGTCGGGACCCGGTCGTAGCCGACCTCCTCCGAGCCCGGCTTGGCGATGTCGCTCGCTATGCCCGGCGTCGACCGCACGAAGTGCTTGGCCACGGGAAGGGCGAACGCCAGCGGGTCGTGGACCTTGTTGGCCGGGTTGACGAGCACGATGCCGCTGATGGCGTCCCCGTGCTTCGCCGCGAGCCGCAGGGTCAGCGCCCCGCCCATCGACAGCCCGAACACGAAGACCCGGCCGCACCGGTCCAGCAGCTCCCGCAGCGCCCGGTCCACCTCCGCGTACCAGTCCTGCCAACCGGTCAGCTGCATGTCCTCCCAGCGCGTCCCGTGCCCCGGGAGCAGCGGCAGCGATACGGTCAGCCCCCGCTCGGCGAGGTACTCGGCCCAGGGGCGCAGCGACTGCGGGGAGCCGGTGAAGCCGTGGCAGAGCAGTACGCCGACCTCTCCGCCCTCGTGGCGGAACGGCTCGGCTCCAGGGAGGACGGGCACCGGGGTCTCCTTCGTCAAGGGGGGCATGGGGGTGCGTAGCGCTGTGTGACTTCACCGTACGCGACCGGAGTGGCACCGACCAGGGTCGTCGGGCGCCCTCGGCGCGGGCCACGGGTTAAGGTCTGTTCGACAGGACACAGGAAGGCTTTCGAGTTGATCTACGGCGCAATGAAGTTCTCCATCGGGGGCTCCCTGAAGCTCGCCTTCAGGCCTTGGGTGGAGGGCCTCGAGAACATTCCCGCCGAGGGGCCGGCGATCCTGGCGAGCAACCACCTGTCCTTCTCGGACTCGTTCTTCCTGCCGGCCGTCCTCGACCGGAAGGTGACCTTCATCGCGAAGGCCGAGTACTTCACCTCCCCGGGCGTGAAGGGCAAGCTGACGGCCGCCTTCTTCAAGGGCGTCGGCCAGCTCCCGGTGGACCGCTCCGGCGCGCGCGGAGCCGGCGAGGCCGCGATCAAGAGCGGCATCGAGGTCATCGAGCGCGGGGAGCTGTTCGGTATCTACCCCGAGGGCACGCGTTCACCCGACGGCCGCCTCTACCGCGGCAAGCCCGGCGGCCTGGCCCGGGTGGCGCTGGCCACCGGCGCGCCCGTGATCCCCGTGGCGATGATCGACACGGAGAAGATCCAGCCGCCCGGCAAGGTCGTCCCGAAGCTGATGCGCCCCGGCATCCGGATCGGCAAGCCGCTGGACTTCAGCCGCTACCAGGGCATGGACGGCGACCGCTTCATCCTGCGCTCGGTGACCGACGAGGTCATGTACGAGATCATGAAGCTGTCCGGCCAGGAGTACGTCGACATCTACGCGACGGCGGCCAAGCGGCAGATCGCCGACGCCGAGAAGGCCGAGAAGGAGGCGGCGAAGGCCGCCAAGGCCGCCACGGACAAGAACGCGGAGTAGCGGAGCCGGCACGAGCGGGCCCGGCCCCCGGCCGGGCGGCCCGGCCGGCGGCGAACGGGGCGGGACCGCCCGCAAGGGGTGGGGGATGGCGAAACGCGAGCGCGTCGTGCGCATGTCGGTGGAGCAGCCGCTGTGGCGGGCGCTGACCGCCTACCGGCTGATCACCATGGTCTACGCGGTCCTGCTGTTCGCCTCGGCGTACCGCGACTTCGACCGGCCCTGGATCGCGGCCGGCTACCTCGCCGTCCTCGCCGCCTGGACCCTGGCCACCCGGCGCAGGGTGGCCGGCGCCGCCGTCTGCACCAAGCGCTTCCTCGTCGCGGACCTCTCCGTCGCCCTCGTCGGCATCCTGCTGACCCCGCTCGCCGACACACACGTGCGGATCACCGCGGGCGGCCCCACCCTGCCGACCATCTGGACCGCGGGCGCCGTCCTCGGCTTCGCGCTCAAGGGCGGCTGGCGGTGGGCCTGCATCGCGTCGAGCTTCGTGGCCGCCGCCAACATCGTCCAGCGCGGCGAGCCCACCCGCGACACCGTGCACAACGTCCTGCTGGTCTGGGTCGCCTCCGTCGCCATCGGGTACGTCGTCGAGGTCGCCCGGGCCAGTGAGGCCACCCTGGCCCGCGCCCTGGAGATCGAGGCCGCCACCCGCGAGCGCGAGCGCCTCGCCCGCGACATCCACGACGGGGTCCTCCAGGTCCTCGCCATGGTCCAGCGGCGCGGCACCGAGCTGGGCGGCGAGGCCGCCGAACTCGGCAGGATGGCCGGGGAACAGGAGGTCGCCCTGCGCACCCTGGTCTCCAGCGGGCTGGTGCACACCTCCCGGGTCTCCCGCGACGAGTCCCTCGGCGCGCTGGTGGACACGTACGAGGTGGACGAGTCCGCGGACGAGGGCGAGACCGACCTGCGGACCCTGCTCGCCCCGCACGCCGGCGCGAAGGTCAGCTTCGCCGAGCCGGGCACGCCCGTCCTGCTGCCGGCGGCCCCGGCACGGGAGCTGGCCGCCGCCGTCGGCGCCGCCCTGGACAACGTGCGCAAGCACGCCGGCGAGGGTGCCCGCGCCTGGATCCTGGTCGAGGACTGGGGCGACGAGGTGATCGTGACCGTCCGCGACGACGGCCCCGGCATCCCGGCCGGCCGTCTCGACCAGGCCGAGGGCGAGGGGCGGATGGGCGTGGCCCTGTCCATCCGCGGCAGGCTGCGCGATCTCGGCGGCACCGCCGAGCTGGTGTCCGTCCCCGGGCAGGGCACCGAAGTGGAACTGAAAGTACCCAGGGGGAGGACCCAGTGACCCAGCCGATCCAGGCAACCCAGGCGACCCGCCCGACCGGGCAGGACGAGCAGCACGACCTCGGCGAGATCAAGGTGATGGTCGTCGACGACCACCCGATGTGGCGGGACGCGGTCGCCCGCGACCTCGCCGCCGCCGGCTTCGACGTGGTCGCCACCGCCGGCGACGGCCCGGAGGCCGTGCGCCGCGCCCGCGCGGCCGCACCCCACGTCCTGGTCCTCGACCTCAACCTGCCCGGGCTGCCCGGCGTGCAGGTCTGCAAGGAGCTCGTCGGCGCCAACCCCGCCCTGCGGGTCCTCGTGCTGTCCGCGAGCGGCGAGCACGCCGACGTCCTCGAAGCGGTCAAGTCCGGCGCCACCGGCTACCTGATGAAGTCCGCGGGCGCCCAGGAGCTGATCGACGCGGTGCGCCGCACGGCCGCCGGCGACCCGGTGTTCACGCCGGGCCTCGCCGGGCTGGTCCTCGGCGAGTACCGGCGGCTGGCCACGGACCCGGTGCCCGCCGCCCCCGACGAGCCGACCGCCCCGCGGCTGACGGACCGGGAGACCGAGGTGCTGCGGCTGGTGGCCAAGGGGCTGTCGTACAAGCAGATCGCGGAGCGGCTCGTCATCTCCCACCGCACGGTGCAGAACCACGTCCAGAACACCCTGGGCAAACTCCAGTTGCACAACCGGGTGGAGCTCGTCCGGTACGCGATAGAGCGCGGGCTCGACGACGCGTAAGCGGTGCCGTACGTCGTACTTACGTCCTCGTACGAGTGAACGGGCGGACGCAACGCCTCGCAATTCCACCGGAATTGCCCCTCCCGGAGCCCTTGATGTGACCTGTGTCACCACTAGCGTGACCGTCATGCGGGCCTGTGCGGCCCCGTGGCGAAGGGAGATCCCATGAAGGTCGGAGTGCTGACCGGCGGCGGCGACTGCCCCGGGCTCAACGCGGTCATCCGGGCCGTCGTCCGCAAGGGCGTACAGGAGTACGGCTGCGAGTTCGCCGGCTTCAAGGACGGCTGGCGCGGGGCGGTCGAGGGGGACGTCGTCCCCCTCGGCATCCCCGCCGTCCGCGGCATCCTGCCGCGCGGCGGAACCATCCTCGGCTCCTCGCGGACCAACCCGTTCAAGCAGCAGGACGGCGTCCGCCGGATCAAGGACACCCTCGCCAAGCACGAGGTCGAGGCGCTCATCGCGATCGGCGGCGAGGACACCCTCGGCGTGGCCGCCAAACTGTCCGGGGAGTACGGCGTCCCCTGCGTCGGCGTGCCGAAGACCATCGACAACGACCTGTCGGCGACCGACTACACCTTCGGCTTCGACACCGCCGTCGGCATCGCCACCGAGGCCATCGACCGGCTGCACACCACCGCCGAATCGCACATGCGGGTCCTGGTCGTCGAGGTGATGGGCCGGCACGCCGGCTGGATCGCCCTGCACTCGGGGCTCGCGGGCGGCGCCAACGTCATCCTCATCCCCGAGCAGCGCTTCGACGTGGACCAGGTGTGCGCCTGGGTGACCTCCCGGTTCAAGGCCAGCTACGCGCCGATCGTGGTCGTCGCGGAAGGGGCCATGCCCACGGACGGGGAGATGGTGCTCAAGGACGCCACCACCGACTCCTTCGGGCACGTCCGGCTGTCCGGCGTCGGCGAGTGGCTGGCCAAGGAGATCGAGGGCCGCACCGGCAAGGAGGCCCGGACCACGGTGCTCGGCCACATCCAGCGCGGCGGCACGCCGAGCGCCTTCGACCGGTGGCTCGCCACCCGGTTCGGCCTGCACGCCATCGACGCCGTCCACGACGGCGACTTCGGCACCATGGTCGCCCTCAAGGGCACGGACATCGTGCGCGTACCCCTGGCGGAGGCGACGGCGAAGCTGAAGACGGTGGACCCGGCGCTCTACCAGGAGGCCGGCGTGTTCTTCGGCTGAGCCGGGCCGCGGGCGCGGGCGCCGGTGAGGGCGCAGGGCGGTGGGGGTATGTCCACGGCCACCCCCTAGAGTGCGGCCGTGGACATACCCGTTGTGGGCCGCTGGCTACTGCTGGCCCTTGCCCTGCTCCAGTTGGTGTTCTCCGTCCGGGACCTGCGGCACGCGCTGCGCGCGGGGGCCGGAGAACGCGTCGACCGGTGGCTGGCCTTCGCCGACCACGTGGTGGGCGTGCCGGCCTGCACCGCCCTCGCCTTCGGCCGGATCGACCTGTTCCTGTACCTCATGCTCGCGGCGGGCCCGGTGATCGTCTGGCGCTTCACCCGCAGCCTCCGCGCCCGCCGCCCCCGACCGGCCCGACCGCTCTAGCCTCGACCACCGGCCGGGCCGGCCCACCGGACGGCGCCGGCCCTCCCGCCCCGGGGCAGCGCCCCGGGGAACCCGGCTCCGCCGGGCACCGGGCTCCGCCCGGGCCCGCGCCTCACACGCCGGCGGGGCTGGAATGGCCGGCGGAGGGGGCGGTCACGCAGGGCGGGCCGCCGGGGTGACGGAGTGGAGCAGGCCGGTCAGGAGGTCGTGGCCGCGCAGGGTCAGCACCGACTCCGGGTGGAACTGCACCCCCGCGAAGCCGCGGGCCGCGCACCGCAGGGCGTGCACCTCGCCCGTCGCGGCGTCCCGGGCGACCTCGACCCCCTGCGCGGACAGCTCCGCCGCGGTCTCGGCGTCGCAGGACGCCGTGAACGTGTTGTAGAAGCCGACCACCTCACGCGCCCCGAACAGGTCGATCCCCACCTGCGCCCCCTGCGCCGGCTCCGCCTTGCGGACCAGCGGCAGCCCCAGCTCGGCCGCGATCAGCTCGTGGCCCAGGCACACCCCGAGCAGCCCGCCCGTGTGCCCCGCCAGCAGCTCCCGCGCCACCCCGCGCAGCAGCCGCATCTTCGGGTCGGCTCCGTCCGCGGGGTCGCCCGGCCCCGGACCCAGCACGATCGGCCCCTCGTGCGCGAGGGCGGCCTCCCGCAGCCCCGGCTCGTCGAAGCGGCGCACCGTCACCGACAGGCCCGCGGCCCGCAGCACGTGGGCCAGCATCGCCGTGAAGGTGTCCTCCCCGTCCACCACCAGGCAGTGCCCGGCCGCGGACGCCGGCTGCTCCTGCATCCGCAGCCAGAACGGCGCCAGGTCCCGGCGCCGGGCGGCCAGCGCCGCCGCCACCCGGGGGTCCGCCGCCAGTTCCGCCGCGGCCCGCCCGTACGCCGCCGGCCCCTCCCCGGAACCCGGGGCCGCCGGCCGGACCCCGAGCGCGGCCAGCACCCCCGCCGCCTTCGCATGGGTCTCGGCGACCTCGCCCGCCGGATCCGAGTGCCGCACCAGCGTGGCGCCCACCGGCACGCGCAGGCTGCCGTCCGAGGCGATGTCCGCCGTACGGATCAGGATCGGCGAGTCCAGGGTCTGCGCCCCGGCCGCGTCGACGCCCAGCAGCGCCAGCGCCCCCGCGTAGTAGCCGCGGCCGCCGGCCTCGTACCGTTCGATGACCCGGCAGGCGTTCTGAACCGGCGAACCGGTGACGGTCGCGGCGAACATCGTCTCGCGCAGCACCTCCCGCACGTCCAGCGAGGACCGGCCGCGCAGCTCGTACTCGGTGTGCGCCAGGTGCGCCATCTCCTTCAGCCGCGGCCCGACGACGACCCCGCCGCGGTCGCCGACCGTGCACATCATCTTCAGCTCCTCGTCGACCACCATCGACAGCTCCTCGGTCTCCTTGCGGTCGCCGAGGAATTCCAGGAGCGAGTCGGCGGTGGGGCCGCCGGCCGGGTAGCGGTACGTTCCGCTGATCGGGTTCATCACGACCGTGCCGCCGGCCATCCGCACGTGCACCTCGGGGCTCGCCCCCACGAGGGTCCGGTCGCCCGTGTGGACGACGTACGTCCAGTACGCCCCCCGCTCGCCCACCAGCAGCCGCCGGAACAGTGCGAGGGCGTCGGCCCGGCCGAAGCCGTCGATCCGGCCCCGGAAGGTGCGGCGGATGACGAAGTTCGCGCCCTCGCCGCGGCCGATCTCGTCCTCCACGACCCGCCGGACGGTCTCCGCGTACTGCGCGTCGGGTACGTCGAAGCCGCCGTCCTCGACCCGCACCCCGTGCGCGGGCAGCACGGCGAGGGCCTCGGCGAACGGGACCTCGTACGCCTCCTGCGCGGCCAGCACGGCGAGCGGGGTGCCGTCGTCGCGGACGTCGAAGCCGCGCTCGCGGATCTGCCGGAACGGCACCAGGGCCAGGGTCGGCAGGGCGCGCACGGGCAGGTCGGCGAGGCGCTCGGCCTCGTGGACGGCGCCGATCAGCACCTCGACGGTGTCGTGGTCGCGGCCGGGGGTGCGCCGGCGCAGCAGGGCGAACGGCGGGCAGTCGTCGCGGAGCAGGTCGAGCAGTCGACTGCCGGTCGTGCCGGTGTGGTGGTCCATGGGTGGTCGGGCGTCCTTCCGGAAGGGGAGGGACGGCCGGGCCTCGGAAAACGCCGAAGGCCGCCCCTCGGGGCGGCCTTCGTGTCGCTCGTGTCAGTGGGTACGCGAGGGAGGCGGGCCGCCGGGAGCGGTCCACCACCAGTTCTGGCAGGAATGCGCGTACACGGGACGAACCCTAGCCCACTCGGGGAGGCGGTGGGGGCGGGTGACACCACAGGAGACGTCCGTCTCACCTGGTGGTCATCCGGCTGGACGCGAGGTGTGAGCCCTTAATGTGTAGGTGTGACCGTGAACGCTGAAACCCACGCCCCCGCCGTCAAGGCGACCTGGCGAGACCTGCCCGCGGCGCAGCAGCCTTCGTACCCCGATGCCGAGGCCCTGCGCGCTGTCGTCGCGGACCTCGAGTCGTATCCTCCGCTCGTCTTCGCGGGCGAATGCGATCAGCTGCGTGCCCGTCTGGGAGCCGTCGCCAAGGGCGAGGCGTTCCTGCTGCAGGGCGGCGACTGCGCCGAGGCCTTCGACGCCGTGTCCGCCGACCACATCCGCGCCAAGCTGAAGACGCTGCTCCAGATGAGCGCCGTCCTGACGTACGCGGCCTCCGTGCCCGTCGTCAAGGTCGGCCGGATCGCCGGCCAGTACTCCAAGCCCCGCTCGAAGGACACCGAGACCCGCGACGGGGTGACCCTGCCGACCTACCGCGGCGACTCCGTCAACGGCTTCGACTTCACCCCCGAGGCCCGCGTCCCGGACCCCGAGCGGCTCAAGCGCATGTACCACGCGTCGGCGTCGACGCTGAACCTGGTGCGCGCCTTCACCACGGGTGGCTACGCCGACCTGCGCCAGGTGCACGCCTGGAACCAGGACTTCGTGAAGTCCTCCCCGTCCGGGCAGCGCTACGAGCAGCTCGCGCGGGAGATCGACAACGCGCTGAACTTCATGAAGGCCTGTGGCACCGACCCGGCCGAGTTCAAGGCGGTGGAGTTCTACTCCTCGCACGAGGCGCTGCTGCTCGACTACGAGGGTGCGCTGACCCGCACCGACTCGCGCACCGGCAAGCTGTACGACACCTCCGGCCACATGGTCTGGATCGGTGAGCGCACCCGTCAGCTCGACCACGCGCACATCGAGTTCTGCTCGCAGATCGCCAACCCGGTCGGCATCAAGCTCGGCCCCACCACCACGGTGGACGAGGCGCTGACGTACATCGACCGCCTGGACCCGGACCGCGAGCCGGGCCGGCTGACCTTCGTCGTCCGCATGGGCGCCGACAAGGTCCGCGACAAGCTCCCCGAGCTGGTCGAGAAGGTCACGGCCTCGGGCGCGACGGTCGCCTGGGTCACCGACCCGATGCACGGCAACACCTTCGAGGCGGCCTCGGGCCACAAGACGCGCCGCTTCGACGACGTCCTCGACGAGGTCAAGGGCTTCTTCGAGGTCCACAAGGCGCTGGGCACCCACCCGGGCGGTATCCACGTCGAGCTCACCGGTGACGACGTCACCGAATGCGTGGGCGGCGGCGACGAGATCTTCGTCGACGACCTGCACCAGCGCTACGAGACGGCCTGCGACCCCCGCCTGAACCGCAGCCAGTCCCTGGACCTGGCGTTCCTGGTCGCCGAGATGTACCGGGACCAGTAGCAGCAGGTGCCGGCAGCAGGCGCGTTTTGTCGCGCCGGCGGCTGCCGGTGAGCAGCTCGTGACAGTGGGGCGCGGATCGATGTGATCCGCGCCCCACCGCCGTACCGGGGACTTTTCGGCCACCCCGACTTTGGGTACGGTTAGGTAAGCCTCACCGAATAGGGGATGGCTCCGAAGGCATTCCTGACCGGGAGGTGAACCGCGTGTACGTCTGCTCTTGCTTCGGTGTCACCGACCAGCAGGTCAAGGAGCACGCGGCCGCCGGGGCCTGCACCCCCCGCCAGATAGCGTCCGCCACCAAGGCCGGAACCGACTGCGGCTCCTGCGTGCGCACCATCCAGGGCCTGCTCGGCCGGGGGGCGTGCCCGCGCCGCGAGCTGCTGGAGACGGGCCGGACCGCGTCCGTGCTGGCGCCCGCCCCCGAGCTCGCCGAAGCCGCCTAGGAACCCGCCGGCTCCCGCCCGGATCTCCGCCGGGCCGCGGTCAGCTCTCCGGCTGCTCGATCAGCTGGGCGATGTAGAGCGGCTCGCCGAGGGTCTCGATGAGCTCCAGCTGGGTGTCGAGGTAGTCGATGTGGTGCTCCTCGTCCGCCAGGATGTCCTCGAACAGGCGCGCCGACGTGATGTCGCTCTTGCCGCGCATCACCTCGATGCCCCGCTTGAGCCGGTCGATCGCCTCGACCTCGACCTGGCGGTCCGCCTGGAACATCTCGGTCAGGGTCTGGCCCACCCGCACGTGGAAGAGGCGCTGGTAGTTCGGGAGCCCGTCGAGCATCAGGATGCGTTCGGTGAGCTTGTCCGCGTGCTTCATCTCGTCGATGGACTCGGTGCGGGTGTACTCGGCGAGTTTGGTCCAACCCTTGTTGTCCTGGATCCGGTAGTGGAGCCAGTACTGGTTGATCGCCGTGAGCTCGCCGGTCAGCTGCTCGTTCAGAAACTCGAGGACCTCGGGGTCGCCCTGCATCGCAGAGGCTCCTTCCAGGCAAAGTCAGCAAGTGACGGATCGGTTGCGCGCATCCTTGCACCGCCGTCGGGGGCCGTCCAGTAAGTGCCTCCTTAGTGGGAGTTGCTGTGACATGTCCGAATCAGCCTGTGCCCTGGTCATGACCACCCCGCCGCGTCTGTCACCATGGAGTCATGGGTCAGCCGGAAAGCCGGGAATCTCCGGGAGCAGAACAGCCGGAGCTTCCACCGGGGCAGCGGCTTCAGCGGGGCTGGCCGGTCACCCACTACGGGCCCGTGCCCAAGTTCAAGCCGGAACGCTGGGAGTTCCGTGTCTTCGGCGCGACCGCCGACGGCGAGAAGCACTGCTGGAACCACGAGCAGTTCACGGCCCTGCCCTTCGAGTCGGTCGTCGCCGACCTGCACTGCGTGACGAAGTTCAGCATGGTCGGGGCCGAATGGGGCGGGGTCCTCGCCCGCGAGATCCTCGCCCTCGCCCCGCCCGCGCCGCAGGTCACGCACGTGATGGTGTGGGCCGAGTACGGCTTCAGCTCCAACCTGCGACTGGCCGACTTCGCCTCCGACCGGACCGTCTTCGCCACCCACCAGGGCGGTGAACTGCTCACCGCCGAGCACGGTTTCCCGGTCCGGCTCGTCGTGCCCCACCTGTACGCGTGGAAGGGCCCGAAGTGGGTCCGCGGCGTCGAGTACATGACCGCCGACCGGCGCGGGTTCTGGGAGGAGCGGGGCTACCACAACATCGGCGACCCCTGGCGCGAGCAGCGCTACTCCTACCAGGAGGAGCCCGGGGACGGCCCCGAGCTGTAGCCCGGCGGTGCGTCCCGCGGCGAGCCCCTCGGCGCCGCCCGGGCCGGGCTCAGTGCAGGACGCGCAGCTCCTTGAGCAGCGCCACGTCGGCCGCGTGCCCCTCCTTGCCGCCCGGCGTCTCGATGATCAGCGGCACCCCCTCCATCGCGGGGTGCGTGAACAACTCTCCGAAGGCCTCCCGGCCGATGTGGCCCTGCCCGATGTTGGCGTGGCGGTCCTTGTGCGCGCCCACGCCCTCCTTCGAGTCGTTCGCGTGGACCAGCTTCAGCCGCCCCTCGCCCACCGTGTCCACGAGCAGGTCCAGCGTCTGCTTCACACCGCCCGGCTCCGCCAGGTCGTGCCCGGCCGCGAAGACGTGGCAGGTGTCCAGGCAGACGCCCAGCTTCGGGTGGTGGTCGAGCGCGTCGAAGTACGGGCCGAAGTCCCAGGTCCGCGAGCACAGCGAGGAGCCCTGCCCGGCCGTGGACTCCAGCAGCAGCATCGGGTCGTCGTCGTGCACCAGCTCGTCCAGCAGCGGCAGCACGTGCTTCCTGATCTGCGCGTACGCCGCCTCGCGGGGCCGGCCCCCGGTCGCCGAACCGGTGTGCACGACCACGCCCAGCGCGCCGATCGCCCGGCCCCGGCGCAGCGAGTGGCGCAGCGACTCCACCGACCGCTCCACCGTGGCCTCGGTGTGCGAGCCGAAGTTGATCAGGTAGGGGGCGTGCACGTAGGCCGGGATCGACCCGGCCTCGCAGCCGGCCCGGAACAGTTCGTCCTGGGCCGGATTCCCCGCCGGGGTGGCCCAGCCGCGCGGATTGGCCACGAAGACCTGCACCGCCTCGGCCGCCAGCTCCCGCGCGTACGACAACCCGACGGTGGCGAGCCCGCCCGCCACCGGGACGTGCCCGCCCACGGGATTGCGCATGGCCGCAGTGTCCATCCCCGCTACAGCCCCTTGATCCGCAGGACGATCTGGCTGCCTTCCGGGGCGCTCTGGCCGCCCGGCACCGACTGCACGTCCACGATGTTGGTGAAGTTCAGGAAGGCCCTCTCCACCTTCACCTTGAAGCCCGCGGCCTCCAGGGTCCTGCGGGCCGCGTCCGCCTCCAGCCCGACCACGTTCGGCACCGGGATCTGTCGTGGACCCTTGGAGGCCGTCAGTACGACCGTGTCACCGGCCGCGGCCTGGGCGCCCGCACCCACCGACTGGTTGGCGATCGTGCCGGCCGGGAACGGCGAGTTGATCTCGTCAGGAGCCGTCTCGACCTTGAGACCGAGGTCCTGGAGCGCGGCCCGGGCCTGGTCGAGGGGCTTCCCGGTCACGCTCGGCACCGGCACCGGCCGGCCCTTGCTGACCGTGATCGACACCGCGGTGTCGGGCGCCCGCTTCTGCCCGTCGTTGGGCTCGGTGGAGATCACCGAGCCCTGCGGCACGTTCTCGTTGAACGCCTGAGTGACGATACCCGGGGCCAGACCGCTCTTGGTCAGCTCCGCCTTCGCCGCGTCCAACGGGCGGCCCTTCACGTTGGGCACCACCACGACCTCCGGGCCGCGGGAGACGGTCAGCACCACCGCACCGTTGCCGCGGATGCGCTTCGCGCCCTGCGGGTCGCTGGCCATGACCGTCCCCCGGTCGAAGGCGTCGCTGAACTTCCGGTCGACCCGCTTCACGCCGAGCCCGGCCTCGGACAGCTCCGAGCGGGCCTGCGCCTCCGTCTTGCCGAGCAGGTTGGGGACCTTGGTGAACTGGCCGGAGCCGATGTACCAGACGCCGGTGCCGATGCCGAGGGCCAGCAGCACGGCCGCCACCACCAGCAACGGGCCGCGCCGCACCCGCACCCGGGTCCGGCCCGGGGCCGGCTGCGGCGCCGGGGCCTGCGCGGCCGGCCCGGGCAGCGGGGGCTCGGCCAGCAGGGAGGTGTGCTCCACGGGCTGCCGGGCGCCCGCGGTACGCGGTATGACGCTCGTACGGTCCTCGGCGGACGACCGCACCTCGGCGTGGGCCTGCGGCGGTACGGCGTCCAGCTCGACGTCGGTCAGCCGGCTCCGGGCGTCCAGGGCCAGCCCGAGCAGCGCCGCGGCATCGTACGGACGCAGGTCCGGCGTGCGGGCGGTGGCCTGCGCCACCAGCTCGTCCAGCGCGACCGGCAGCCCGGGGACCGCGGCCGACGGGGGCGGGACGTCCTCGTGCAGGTGGCGGTACAGCACCTGGGCCGGGGTGCCGCCGGTGTGCGGCTTGTCGCCGGTCAGCATCTCGTACAGCACCACACCGCAGGCGTAGACGTCGACACGGGTGTCCGTGACGCCGTTCTCGATCTGCTCGGGGGCGAGGTAGGAGACCGTGCCGAGGACGGCGCCGGTGGTGCTCGTGACCGTGTCCACGGACCGGACCAGCCCGAAGTCGGCCACCTTCACCCGGCCGTCGTCGCCGATCAGGACGTTCTCGGGCTTCATGTCCCGGTGCACGAAACCGGCCCGGTGCGCGGCCCCCAGCGCGGCGAGGACCGGCTCCAGCACGTCCAGCGCGGCCCGCGGCTGGAGCGCGCCGCGCTCGCGCAGCACGTCGCGCAGGGTGCAGCCGGAGACGTACTCCATGGCCAGGTACGTGTACGGGCCGTCGGTGCCCTGGTCGAACACGGCCACCACGTTGGGGTGCGCGAGGCGGGCCACGGACTTCGCCTCGCGGATGAACCGGTCGACGAAGGCGGCGTCCGCAGCCAGCGCCGGGTGCATCACCTTCAGCGCGAGGATGCGGTCGAGGCGGGTGTCCAGGGCCCGGTAGACCGTGGCCATGCCGCCTGCCGCGATGCGGGCGTCGATGCGGTAGCGGCCGTCGAGCGTCTGCCCGACGAGCGGGTCATCCAGGGTCGTGTCCACCCGGCGATTCTATTGGCGCCGGGTGGCGGGCCGTCCTGCCCGCCCCCGGCTTGCAGCACACCTGTGACGCGGCCCCGGCCCCGCCGCACCCGTTTCCGCTGGTCGCAGCGGGTGCCGCTGGCTGCTGGGCGCGGGTGCCGCTGCGCGGAGCGGTTCCCCACCCCGCCCCTTCCCGAAACCGGGGCCTGCGGCCCCGGGCCCCGTTCCGGGCGCTGCGCGCCCGGTGCGCTCGAACGCCGCGCGGGCTGGATCTAGCGGCTCCGCGCAGCGGCGGTGGCAGTGGCGGCGGCGGTCAGAAGGCCGGGCGTTCCGGGTCGAGGGCGGCGCGGCCCTCGCCCGGGGACGAGGCGTGCGCGAAGCGCCGCTGCGGGATCCGCCCCGCACGGAACGCGAGCCGCCCCGCGGACACCGCATCCCGCATCGCCCCCGCCATCAGCACCGGCACCTGCGCCCGCGTCACCGCGGAAGCCAGCATGACCCCGGCGCAGCCGAGCTCCATCGCCAGCGCCACGTCGGAGGCGGTTCCCGCACCCGCGTCCAGGATCACCGGCACCCCCGCCCGCTCCACGATCAGTTCGAAGTTGTGCGGGTTGCGGATGCCCATGCCCGACCCGATGGGCGAGCCGAGCGGCATGACGGCCGCGCAGCCGGCGTCCTCCAGCTTCCGGGCCAGCACCGGGTCGTCGTTGGTGTACGGCAGCACCGTGAAACCGTCGTCCACCAGGGTTTCCGCGGCGGCGAGCAGTTCCTCCCCGTCGGGCAGGAGGGTCCGCTCGTCGGCGATGACCTCCAGCTTGATCCAGTCGGTGCCGAGCGCCTCCCGGGCCAGCCGGGCCGTGAGCACCGCCTCGCCGGCGGTGTAGCAGCCGGCCGTGTTCGGCAGGACCGCGATGCCGAGCTTGTCGAGGACGCCGAGGACGGAGCCCTGCACGGCCGGGTCGAGCCGGCGCATCGCGACCGTGGTGAGTTCCGTACCGGAGGCGATGAGGGCGTGTTCCAGCACCTCCAGGCTGGGCGCCCCGCCGGTGCCCATGATCAGACGGGAGGAGAAGGTCCGGTCGCCGAGGACCAATGCGTCGTCCGCCACGGTGTTCAGCCTCCCTGGACCGCGGTGAGGACCTCGACCCGGTCGCCCTCGCCGACGGCGGTGTGCGGCCACTGCCCGCGCGGGACCACGGTCTCGTTGAGTGCGGCCGCGACCCCGGAGGGGGCGGTGGTGAGGGTGGCGACCACCGCGTCGAGGGTGGTGCCGGGCGCGAGCTCGCGCGGCTCGCCGTTGACGGAGATGGTCATGCGTACGACTCCTGACGTGCGGGGGAGAAGCGGCGCGGGCCGAAGGGCCGGGCGGCCTCGGGCAGGACGCCGGTGGCGAGCAGCTCGGCCATGGCGTCGCCGGTGACGGGGGTCAGCAGCACCCCGTTGCGGTAGTGCCCGGTGGCCAGGTGCAGGCCGGGCAGGACGGTGGGGCCGAGCAGCGGGGCGTTGTCGGGGGAGCCGGGGCGCAGCCCGGCCCGGGTCTCGGTGAGCGGCAGTTCGGTGATGCCGGGCACCAACTCGTGTGCGTCGCGGAGCAGTTCGTACACCCCGCCGGCTGTGACGGTGGTGTCCCAGCCGAGTTCCTCGCTGGTGGCGCCGATGACGAGCTCGCCGTTCTCGCGCGGCACCAGGTACACGTGGCTGCCGCGGACGACCGCCCGTACCGTCCGCGACAGGAACGGCGCGTACGGGGCCGGCACCGCGAGCCGCAGCACCTGCCCCTTCACCGGCCGGACGGGCGGCAGCGCCTCCTCGGGAACGCCGGCCAGCCGGCCGCTGAGCGAGCCCGCCGCCAGGACCACCTGGTCGGCGAAGAGTTCGGTGCCGTCGTCGAGCAGCGCGCCGGCCGCCCGGTCGGCGGTGACGAGCAGCCGTTCGGCGGCCGCCCGGTGGATGTCGACCCCTGCGCGTTCGCAGGCGGCCAGCAGGGCGGCCGCGAGCCGCCGCGGGTCGACCTGGTGGTCGCCGTCGACGCGCAGGCCGCCGCGGACGCCGGGGGCGAGCATCGGCTCCAGGCGGCGGCACTCGCGGCCGGTGAGCCACTCGGACTCCAGGCCGCAGCGGCGCTGGAGGGCGTGCAGCTCGCGCAGGTGGAGCCGGTCGTCGGCGTCGAGGGCGACGGCGAGCGTGCCGCACGCCCGGTAGCCGACGTCCATGCCGCCGCTGGCGTCGGCGAGTTCGGCGACGAATTCCGGATAGCGGGCGGCAGAGGCGAGGTTGAGGCCCAGCAGGGTCTCCTCGCCGTAGTGCAGTTCGGTGACGGCGGCGAGCATGCCCGCCGCGACCTGGGCGGCGCCACCGCCGGGCGCCGGGTCGGCGAGGGCGGTGCGCAGCCCGCGCCGGGCCGCCCTCCAGGCCGTGACCAGGCCGATGATCCCGCCCCCGATGACGAGGACGTCGGATCCCGCGGCCACCGCGGATCCCTTGGACGAGTGCATGGGCGTCCAGCCCCTCCCTTCGCCGGCATGACCCGGATCAGGTTCGGACGGTCGGAGGCCGGCCAGCCTCCCTCTCAGCCCGGTGCGCCCGGGCTCCCGCGATAGGTACGGTGGCCACAGTAGCCGTTCCCCTTCGGCGGGCGGGAGAGAGCCGGGACGCGGCCGCCGGTGCACCCCCTCCTCACCGATCATGCTGACTAGGGTGGGTCGCGTGAGCGAGCAGACCGAACAGACTCAGAACGGCGTCGTCATCGTCGGCGCCGGAATGGCCGGGGTGCAGACCGCCGTGGCCCTGCGCGAGCAGGGCTGGACCGGCCCCGTGACCCTGCTGGGCGCCGAGCCCCACCAGCCGTACGACCGACCCCCGCTGTCCAAGGCGGTCCTGCTCGGCAAGGCCGAGGACTCCGCCTTCGACGTCGACTTCGAGGGCCTGGGCATCGGGCTCCGGCTCGGCGTGGAGGTGACCGGGCTGCGGGCCGCCGACCGCGAAGTGGACACCGAGGCCGGCCCGGTCCCGTACGCGGTGCTGGTCCTGGCGACCGGCGCCGAACCGCTGACCCTGCCCGGCGCCGAGGGCGTCCCGGGCGTCCACCTGCTGCGCACCCTCGACGACGCGGCCCGGCTGCGGCCGGTGCTGGCCCGGACCCCGGCCACCGTCGTCGTCGGCGCCGGGTGGATCGGCGCGGAGTTCGCCACCGCGGCCCGGGAGGCGGGCTGCACCGTGACGGTGGTCGAGGCCGCGGACCGGGTGCTGGCGGGCGCCCTGCCGGCCGAGGTCGCCGCCCCGATGGCCGGCTGGTACGAGGAGGTGGGGGCGGACCTGCTGACCTCCGCCAAGGTCGCCTCGGTGGAGTCCGGGCGGGTCCTGCTCGCGGACGGCCGGGAGCTGCCCGCCGGAGCGGTGGTCGTGGGCATCGGGGCGCGGCCGGCGACGCGCTGGCTGGCCGGGTCGGGCGTCGGGCTCGGCGCCGACGGCTCGGTCACGGCGGACGCCCACCTGCGGACCTCGCTGCCGGGGGTGTACGCGGTCGGCGACTGCGCCTCGTTCCCGTCCGCGCGTTACGGGGCGCGGCTGCTGGTGCACCACTGGGACAACGCGCTGCAGGGGCCGCGGGTGGTCGCGGCGAACATCCTGGCCGAGGCCCGCGCCGAGGCGGAGGGGCTGCCCCCGGCCGGGGCGGCGCTCCAGGTCTACGACCCGGTGCCGTACTTCTGGTCCGAGCAGTTCGGGCGGTTCGTCCAGTACGCCGGCCACCACGCGGACGCCGACACCCTGTTGTGGCGGGGCGACCCCGGCGAGCAGGGCTGGTCGGTGTGCTGGCTGCGCGCCGGATCGCTGGTGGCGATCCTCGCCGTGGGCCGGCCGCGGGACCTCGCCCAGGGCCGCAAGCTGATCGAGACCGGCACCGCCGTCGACCCCGGCCGGGTGTCGGATCCGGCCACTCCGCTGAAGTCTGCCGTGGCCGCCGCGCAGTAGCGCGGCGGAGCCCCCGTACGGGCGCCCGGGCCGGGCGGGGCGCCCGTACGGCCCCGGACGGGTCGGCCCGGGTACCGGCGGCGCCCGGGAGGTGGCAGGCTTGTGCCGTGACCGAGATTGACACCAAGATCGATGCCCTTGTCCCCGCCTGGCTCCACCTCCCCGACATCGCCGAGATGCTGGACGTCGAAGTGACCCGGGTCCGCCAGCTGGTCAAGGAAGGTCAGCTGATCGCCGTCCGCCGCGGCGAGAACCGCACCCTGCAGGTCCCCGCCGACTTCATCGACGGCACCAAGCTCGTCAAGGGCCTCACCGGTCTGCTGACGGTCCTGCGCGACGACGGCTTCTCCGACGAGGAGATGCTGGAGTGGCTCTTCACCGCCGACGAGACCCTGCCCGGCACCCCCGTGCAGGCGCTGCGCGAGAATCGCGGCACGGAGGTCAAGCGCCGCGCCCAGGCGCTCGCCCTCTGACCCGAGCCGACTGACAGCCGACTGATCCATCCGCGGGACGCGGGCCGCCGGGAGCGGCCCGCGTTCGCCGCGCCCACCAGGGGGTACCCATGTCCGCCAACGCCCAGCAGCTCTCCGACGCCAGGCTCTACCTGTGCACGGACGCCCGCAAGCGGCAGGGGGACCTCCCCGAGTTCCTCGACGCCGTGCTCGCCGGCGGGGTGGACGTCGTCCAGCTCCGCGACAAGGGCATGGAGGCCGCCGAGGAGCTCGACCACCTCCGGGTGTTCGCCGACGCCGCCCGCCGGCACGGCAAGCTCCTCGCGGTCAACGACCGCGCCGACGTCGCGCACGCCATCGGCTCCGACGTCCTGCACCTCGGCCAGGGGGACATCCCGGTGCCCGCCGCCCGCGCCGTCCTCGGCGAGGGGGTGCTGATCGGCCGTTCCTGCCACGCCGAGTCCGAGGTCGACGCCGCGGTCGCCGAGCCGGGCGTGGACTACTTCTGCACCGGCCCCTGCTGGCCCACCCCCACCAAGCCCGGCCGGCCCGCCCCCGGCCTCGGCCTGGTCCGGCACGCGGCCTCCCTGCAGCAGGACCGCCCCTGGTTCGCCATCGGCGGCATCGACGCCGGCAACCTCGACGAGGTCCTCGACGCCGGCGCCACCCGGGTCGTCGTCGTCCGCGCCCTGACCGAGGCCTCCGACCCGGGGGCCGCCGCGGCGGACCTCGCCCGGCGTATCCGGAACCGCGTCTCCTGAGTGTCCAAAAACCTGTCCACATCACGGACAGGGCTTCGGCGTGCGCGGACGCGCGTCTAACCTGCCCGTATGGCCCTTGGTACCGCTTCCACCCGACCGGACCGTGCACGCACGGTCCGCGACCTGCTGGCGTCCGGGGACCCCTCGTACTCCTTCGAGTTCTGGGCTCCCAAGACCGAGAAGGGCGAGCGCAACCTCTGGAACGCGCTGCGCCGGATCGAGGCGGTGGCCCCGAGCTTCGTGTCCGTGACGTACGGTGCCGGCGGCTCCACCCGGGGCGGCACCGTCAAGGCCACCCAGGAGATCGCCGCCGACACCACGCTGACGCCCGTCGCGCACCTCACGGCCGTCGACCACTCGGTGGCCGAGCTGCGCCACGTGATCGGCCAGTTCGCCGACGCCGGCATCCGCAACATGCTCGCCGTGCGCGGCGACCCGCCGGGCGACCCCATGGGCCCGTGGGTGCCGCACCCCGATGGGGTGCACTACGCGGCCGACCTGGTCCGGCTGCTGAAGGAATCGGGCGATTTCTGCGTGGGCGTCGCGGCCTTCCCGGAGATGCACCCGCGCTCCGACGACTGGGATACGGACATCCGGCACTTCGTGGACAAGTGCCGCGCCGGTGCGGACTATGCGATCACCCAGATGTTCTTCGATCCGGAGAATTATCTGCGGCTCCGCGACAGCGCCGGAAAGGCGGGCTGCGACACGCCGATCATCCCTGAGGTCATGCCTGTTGTGGCCATCAAGCAGCTGGACCGGCTGCCCCAACTCAGCAATGCCGTCTTCCCCGACGCCGTGAAAGAGCGCATGCACGCCGTCAAGGACGATCCGGCCGCTGTACGCTCCATGGGGATCGAGTTCGCCACGGAGTTCTGCGCGCGACTGCTGTCCGAGGGTGTCCCGGGGCTGCACTTCATCACGCTGAACAACTCCACGGCGACTCTCGAGATCTACGAGAACCTGGGCCTGCACCAGCGGGCCTGATCGGCCGTACCCCAGGGCGGCCGTACCGAGGGGTGCCACGCATGGGAATGACGGTCCTCTACGTCGCGTTCGGTTTCGTCGCGCTGTGGCTGCTTGCCGAGGTCCTGATGCAGTACAAGGCCCGGCTGCGCTGGCGGCTGCTCGCGTTCGCCGGGTTCCTCGGCGTGGTCGCCGGGGTGGTCCTGCCGTCGGTGCCGGTCATCGTCGTGGGCGCCCTCGCGTTCGCGGTGGGCCAGACGCTGGTGACGTTGTCCTTCCGCAAGGGCTTCGAGGCCGGCTGGGCGCTGCGCAAGGGCAAGGAAGGCAAAGGCAAGGGCGGCAAGGGCGGCAAGGCCGGCAAGGGCGGGGACTCCGCCCCGCCGAAGGGTTCCGCCCGGCGCCGCCGGGCGGGCGGACCGCGGTCCGAGCCCGCGCTGGAGGTCACGGGGCTGGAGTTCGGTGCCGACGCCCCGGGCGGGCCCACCGACCCGGAGGCGGTCGCCGACGGGCCCGCGGAGTCCGGGCGGACCCCCCAGCCGCGGTTCCGCGCCGCGACGGAGGAGCTGTACAGCCCGGAGCCGCTGCCCGAGGACACCGGCTCGTACGGGATACAGAGCTTCGCGCCCGGCGCCGACGCCGGCCAGACGGCCGCGTTCGCCTCGCCGTTCACCACGGCCGAGCAGGACGCCCACGGTTACGCCGCCTACCAGGACCCGCAGGCGCAGGGCGGCTACGGCTACCCCGGCGCCTACCAGCCCGGCGGCGAGCAGCAGGTCTACGCCGCCTACTCGGACCCGTACATCGGCACCGGCGGTGGCGTCATCCCGCAGCAGCCGTACGACTACACCCCGTACGGCGGCCAGGCCGCCGACCCGTACGGCGGCGGCACCGCCGGGCAGGACCAGTACGGGATGGACACCCCGCCCGGCGGGGTGTGGGTGCCGCAGCAGCGGGACGTCGCCCAGCCCTACCCGGCCGACGGCCAGGGCGGGGCGTACCCGCAGCAGCCGCAGCAGCCCCAGCAGTACCCGTACCAGGGTTCCGGCGAGTACGAGCAGTACCGCTACTGAGAGGAGCGCCGCCCCGGACTCCGCAGCGGAGGTCGGGGCGGCCCGGTGCGGGCCCGCGCCGGGCTCACTGCGAGCCGCGGAAGTCCGCGCCCTCCACGATCAGCCCGGCCACCAGCGCCCCGGTCATCCCGGCGTGCGCCAGCCCGCCGCCGGGGTGCGCCCAGCCGCCCGCGAGGTACAGCCCGGGCAGCGCCGTGGAGTTCGCGGGGTGCAGCAGCCGGCCGCCGGCCCCGGCGAGCGAGGGCGCGGGCACCGCTCCGCCGACCGCCCCGGTGGCCGCCTCGACGTCGGCCGGGGTGTGCGCCTCCCACCACAGCAGCCGCTCGCGCAGCCCCGGCACGGCCCGGGCGGCGAGGTCCAGCAGTGCCTCCGGGTCGGGTGCCGCGGCGCCCCCGCCGGCGGGGGCGCACACCACGCTGACGGTGACGGCCTCGTGGTCGGCGTCGGGCCGGACGGCGGGGTCGTCGGGGCGCAGCACGGTGAGCTGGGTGCCGGGGGAGTGGACGAGGGTGCGGTGCACGGTGTCGGCGGGTCGGGCGCCGCGCAGGGCGAGCAGCAGGGTGAACCGGGCGGCGGGGGCCGGGCGCCCGGCGGGGACGCCGCCGGGCGGCAGGGGCACGGCCAGCTGCCGCGGGTCGACCCCGCACACCACGTGGTCGGCCGGGTGCTCGGTGCCGTCGTCCAGCAGCACCCCGGCCGCCCGGCCCTCGCGGGCCAGGACGTCGCGGACCGGCGCTTCGAAGACGAACTCGACCTTCCGCTCGCGGCAGCGCTCGTACAGGGCGGTCGCCAGCGCGCGCATCCCGCCGCGCACGTACCAGCTGCCGAAGGTCTGCTCCATGTAGGGCAGCACGGCCGCGGAGGCGGGCGCGGTCGCCGGGTCGAGCCCGTACGCGCGGACCCGGGCCGTCAGCAGTTCGCCGAGCTGCCCTCCCAGTTCGCGTGCGGCGACCTCGGCGAGGGTCGGTGGGCGGCGGCGCAGCAGCCCGCTCCTGCGCACCGCCGGGTACGGGTCGCTGCCCAGGGCCTGCCAGTCGGCGCGCAGCGGCTCCTCCAGGAGGGGGCGGCGGGTGGCGTCCCAGGCGTCCCGGGCCCGGTTCAGCACGGCGGCCCAGCGGTCGCCGGCGCCCGCGCCGAAGGCCTGGTCGAGGGCGGCCGCGGCGCCGCCGCGGGAGGCACCGGGGAGGGCGAGGGAGGTTCCGTCGGCGAGGACGTGGCGGACGGCCGGGTCGACCTGGACGAGGTCGACGCAGTCCTCCAGGCGCCGCTTGCCGGTCTTGACGAACAGGTCGCGGTAGACGGCGGGCAGGTGCAGCAGCCCCGGGCCCGTGTCGAAGGCGAATCCCTTCCACTCGAAGCGGCCGAGCGCGCCGCCGTAGGTGGACCCCCGTTCGTACACCGTCACCTGGTGCCCCGCCACGGCCAGCCGGGCCGCCGTGGCCATCGCGCCCATGCCGGCGCCGATCACCGCAATTCGTGCCATGGCCCCGACCCTATCGAGCGGCCGAGGGCGGGCTAGCGGGGTGGTCCGGGTGCCGGTGCGGCCGGTCCGGGGCGGGCCTCCGGTCCGCCCTCCCCGAACTCCCCGGCCAGGCGTTTCTCCTCGCGGCGCTGGGCCCGCCGGCGCAGGAAGCGGCGGATCCGGGACCACAGGAGGACGAGCACGGCGAGGCCGGCGGCGAGCAGGACGGCGGCGGTCACGGCGGCGGCGACGGGGTGGAACACGGCGAGGGTGACGACGGCGGCGACGCCGAGGTCCTCGGCGGTGCTCAGCACGAGGTTGCTGACCGGCTCGGGGGAGGTGTTGACCGCCATCCGGGTTCCGGCCTTGACGGCATGGCTCGCCAGGGCGGTGGAGCCGCCGATGGCGCCGGCGGCGAGCTCGGGGAGCGAGCCGCTCTGGCCGGCGAGCAGGGCGCCGACCACGGCCCCGGCGACGGGCCGGACGACGGTGTGGACGGCGTCCCAGACGGAGTCCACGTACGGGATCTTGTCGGCGACGGCCTCGCAGAGGAACAGCACGCCGGCGACGACCAGCACGTCGGTGCGCTGCAGGGAGGCGGGCACCTCGTCGGTCAGTCCGGCCGCGCCGAACAGGCCGAGCAGGAGGACCACGGCGTAGGCGTTGATCCCGCTGGCCCAGCCGCTGGTGAAGACCAGGGGGAGGACACTCACCGGGCCATCATCGCGCAGCACGGCCGATCCGGTGGGCGGACGGGGGAAACCCGAACGCTGCGGCCGGAGCCGTGAGGGGGCGGCCGCCGTGCGGCAGCCGCCCCCTCACCCGTGTCTGTGCGGGGTCTAGTGCCCCTGCTCGTCGCGGCGGCGCTGCCACCGCTCCTCGATGCGGGTCATCATCGACCGGCGCTGCCGGTTGCGGCCGTGGGCCGAACCTCCTGCACTTCCGGAGACGGGGTGCTCGCCAGGCTTGGGCGCCTTGCGCCAACCGGTGACCACGAGGACCGTGCAGCCCAGCATGACGAGGAAGCCCACCACGCTGACCCACAGTACGTTCGGGATGATCACACCGGTCATGAGGAGCGCGATACCCACCACAATGCCTGCGACTGCCTGGTAGACCCGTCGCCGGGTGTACGTACGCAGTCCGCTTCCCTCAAGCGCTGTCGCGAACTTGGGATCTTCGGCGTACAGCGCTCGCTCCATCTGCTCGAGCATTCGCTGCTCGTGCTCCGAGAGCGGCACGGGAGTCCTCCTCATCCTTCGGTCGCGGGGGGTAGCGACCAGGGGTCCCCTTCAGGATAGGCGGGGAATCGCCCCCGTGATACCCGCCCTCCACGCCAGGTTCGAAAATGCACTGCCGGAAAGGCACTGCCCCACAACAAAGCACTGCGCCAAACGTACCGCCGCAGGGACGGTCGTGAGGCCGTTATTCCCCACCGGTCCGTCCGCCATGCCGGTCGCGTCCCACGATCATACGGTGCAGGCCCGGGCGGTGGAGGGGGCCGGAAGCGGAAGGCCCGGCGGATTCCGCTGGGTCTTCCGGGCCGGGAATTCAGGCGCGCTTCTCGCCGAGTACGTGCAATTGCGTGGCGATGGCGTGGAAGGCGGGCAGCTCCGCGGCGGCCTCCTCCAGGCGCAGCAGTGCCTCGACGGCACCGGGCTCGGTGTCCACGAGGACGCCCGGGACGAGGTCGGCGAAGACGCGCACCCCGTGCACGGCGCCGACGTCCAGGCCCACTCCGGCGACCAGCTCGGCGAGCTGGTCGGCGGTGAAGCGCCGCGGCATCGGGTCGCCGGCGCCCCAGCGGCCGGCCGGGTCGCCGAGGGCCGTGCGAGCCTCGGTGAAGTGGCCGGCGAGGGCCCGGGCGACGACGGCCCCGCCGAGACCGGCGGCGAGCAGGCTCAGCGTGCCGCCGGGGCGCAGGGCCGCCACCGCGTTGGCCGCGCCCTCGGCCGGGTCGTCCACGTACTCCAGCACGCCGTGGCAGAGCACCACGTCGTACGACTCCCGCTCGACCACGTCGAGCAGGCCCTGGGCGTCGCCCTGCACCCCGCGGACCAGGTCGGCCACGCCCGCCTCGGAGACCCGGCGCTCCAGGCCGAACAGGGCGTTCGGGCTGGGGTCGACGACGGTGACCCGGTGGCCCAGGTGGGCCACCGGAACGGCGAACTTGCCGGTGCCGCCACCGGTGTCGAGCACGTCCAGCACGTCCCTCCCGGTCGCCTTCACCCGGCGGTCGAGGGCCTCCTTGAGGACCTCCCACACCACGGCGGTGCGGAGGGAGGCGCGGGGGCGGGAAGTGTCCGACACGGCTGATGACTCCTCGGCGCGGTAAGGGTGGGCTATCCGGGTCCCACCCTATTGCCTCCGGCAGTCCCGCAGCTCATCCCGCGTCAGGACGCTCCGGCCGGGGCTGCGGCAGGGTCTGCGTCACGGGCTGCAGCGCCAGCATCCGCTCGACCAGCCGCAGGAACATCGACGCGGCGCGCAGGAGGTAGTCCGCGTCCTCACTGCTCGCCGCGTCGGGTATGCCGGCCTCGGCCCGGGCCCGGCGGTCGGCTCCGGAGGCGAACAGGGCGCTCCACTCGGCCAGTTCCGGCGCGAGCTCGGGAAGGACCTCCCAGGCGCTGCGGATGCGGGGCCGGCGCCGCGGGTGCGCCGGCTCGGGCCGCGCCCGGGCGGCGAGCACCGCCGCGGCGACGCGCAGGGCGGCGAGGTGGGCGGTGGCGTAGCGCTCGTTGGGGCGGGTCAGCAGGGCGGCCTCGGTCAGGCCGCCGCGTGCTTTGTCGAGCAGGTCGAGCGCGGCGGGCGGGGCTGCCGACCTGCGCGGGACGGGGTGGACAGGGGACGGGGACGGTGTGGCCATGACGAACCTCCTGTCGTTGCGTACTGCTGCTCTTCCCGGCGCTTGGTTCCGTGCCGTGGGTCCATCGTGACGGCTGCCACTGACAATCGCGCTGACCTGCGGCTTTGTGGGATTTCCGGGGTCGGTTCACCCCCCTCCTGTGCGGGTGTCCGCGCAGAAGTGGTAGCTTTTGAACTGACCGGTCAGTTCAAAAGAGAGAGGGGGTCGGCGTGGACAGCCCGCACGGCGCGGCCGTCAAAGCCGAGAACTTCGGACTCAAGGGCCCGCGCGGCTGGGTGTTCCGGGGGGTGGGTATCGATGCCGGCCCCGGCTCGCTCATCGCCCTGGAGGGCCCCTCGGGCAGCGGCCGGACCTGTCTGCTCCTCGCCCTCACCGGGCGCATGAAGCCGAGCGAGGGCCACGCCGAGGTCGCCGGACACCGTCTGCCGAAGCGCATGGCCGCCGTCCGGCGCGTGGCCGCCCTCGGCCCGGTCTCCGGGGTCAACGACCTCGACCAGGCACTCACCGTCGCCGAGCAGCTGCGCGAGGGCGCGCTGCTCCAGCGCCGCTACGAGGGCCCGGTCCGGGCCCTGCTGCGGCCCCGGGGCGAGCGCCGCACCACCACCGCGGCCCGTATCGACGCCGCCCTGGCCGCCGCCGGCCTGGACCTGGACACGCTGCCCAAGGGCCCGCGCACCTCCGTCCGGGACCTCGACCGCCTGGAGGCCGTCCGGCTGTCCGTGGCCATCGCGCTGCTGGGCTCCCCGCGGCTGCTGGCCCTGGACGACCTCGACCTCAAGCTCTCGGACGCCGAGCGCGCCGAGGCCTGGGCCATGCTCCGCTCGATCGCCGAGGCCGGGACCACCGTCCTCGCGGTCTGCAGCCAGGCCCCGCAGGACGTACGGGTCCTGCGCACGGGCGCCGAGCCCGAGGCGAAGCCCGGGACGGAGCCCGCCGCGAAGCCCGCTTCGAAGCCCGCCCGGAAGGACACCGCGAAGCCCGCGGCGATGGACACCGGCACGGCCGAGACGAAGCCCGCGACGAAGCCCGTGACGAAGGGCGGGGCCGAGGCCGGCACGGGCGGTTCCGGCGCCGACGACCGGCCCGAAGACGAGACGGACGACACGAAGGGGACGGACGATGCGCTCGCCGAAACTGGCCGCGCTTGAGCTGAAGCGGTTCGGGCGGGGGAAGTTGCCCCGGGCCGCCCTCGTCGCGCTGCTCCTGCTGCCGCTGCTCTACGGAGCCCTGTACCTGTGGTCCTTCTGGGACCCGTACAGCCGCCTCGACCGGGTGCCCGTCGCCCTGGTCAACGCCGACAAGGGCGCCACCGTCGACGGCAACCGCCTGGAGGCCGGCGCGGACATCACGAGGAAGCTGCACGACAGCAAGACCTTCGAGTGGCACGAGGTGAGCGCGAAGGAGGCGGCCCAGGGCATGGAGGACGGGAAGTACTACCTGTCCCTGACGATGCCGGCCGACTTCAGCGAGAAGATCGCCTCCAGCTCCGGTGACGACCCGACCACCGGGGCCCTCCAGGTCCGCACCAACGACGCGAACAACTACATCGTCGGCTCGATCTCCCGCACGGTGTTCGCCGAGGTCCGCACCGCGGCCTCCACGAACGCCTCCCGGAAGTTCCTCGACAAGATCTTCGTCTCCTTCTCCGACCTGCACGACAAGACCGCCGAGGCCGCCGACGGCGCCTCCAAGCTCAAGGACGGCGCGACCAAGGCCCAGGAGGGCGCGAAGGAGATCGCCGACAACCTCGACAAGGTCGAGCAGAAGAACGGCGAGCTCACCGGCGGACTGGAGAAGCTGGGCTCGGCCGCCGCCAAGCTCAAGACCGGCTCGAAGGGCATCGCCGACGGCACCCAGCAGCTCGCCGACCAGTTCAACGGCATCGCCTCCCAGACCCGCCCCTACCTGCAGAACCCCAAGCAGGTCGCCGACGCGGCCCTGCTCGTGGCCGACACCGCCAAGGTCGTCAGCAACCACCTCGACGCCTTCACCAAGAAGGCTCCCGCTGCCGCCAGGGTCAGCAAGCAGGCCGCGGACCTGGCCGCCGACACCTACACCCGCACCTGCACGGGGGCCGCCGCCAAGCCGCTCCCGGCCACCTGCGACAACCTCAAGAAGCTGAAGGACACCACCGCCGAGGCCGCCCGGCTCACCGGCGACGTCGACACCCTGGCCAAGGACTCGAACGGCGACATCGCCACGCTCCGCAAGCAGCTCGGCGACCTGGAGCAGAAGGCCCGCAAGCTCGCCACGGGCGCTCCCGAGCTGTCCGCCAAGCTCGACGCGAAGGCCGCCGCCATCAACGCCCTCAACGACGGCGCCCACAAGGTCGCCGACGGCATGTCCCAGCTGCACGCCGGCCTCGGCAAGGCCACCAGCGGCTCCGCTGCCATCGGTGACGGCGTCGGCAAGATCGGCGACGGTGCGCACAGCCTCGACGGCGGCCTGTACAAGCTGGCCGACGGCAACGGCAGCCTGGCCGACGGCCTGCACGAGGGCGTCGGCAAGATCCCGGACTACGACCAGCAGCAGCGGGACGCCCGCACCGAGGTCATGGCCGACCCCATCAAGCTCGCCAACCAGTCCCTGCACAAGGCGCCCAACTACGGCACCGGCTTCGCCCCGTACTTCATCCCGCTCTCCCTCTGGGTCGGCGCGATGGTCGCGTACATGCTGATCGCGCCGATGAACCGGCGCGCCCTGGCCGCCGGCGCCTCGCCCTGGCGGATCGCGCTCGCCGGCTGGCTCCCCGTGGCCGGTCTCGGCGCCCTCCAGGTCGGCATGCTGATGTCCGTCCTGCACTGGGGCCTCGGCCTGGAGATGGAGCGCCCGGCCCTGACCATCGGCTTCCTGGTCCTGGTCACCGGCTGCTTCGCGGCGATCGTGCAGTGGCTGAACGCCAAGTTCGGCGCCGCGGGCCGGATCCTGGTGCTGGCCGTGCTGATGCTCCAGCTGACCTCGGCCGGTGGTACCTACCCCGTCCAGACCAGCCCGGGCTTCTTCAACGCCATCCACCCGTACCTGCCGATGTCGTACATCGTCGAGGGTCTGCGCCGCCTGATCACCGGCGGCGACCTGGCCCCCGTCTGGCAGGGCGGCGCGGTCCTGCTCGCCTTCACCGCGGGCGCCCTCGCCCTCACCTCGCTCGCCGCCCGCGGCAAGCAGGTCTGGACGATGGACCGGCTCCACCCCGAACTGAGTCTTTAGGGACCGGGTGACCTGTGAGAATCAGCCACATGGACAGCAGTAGCACCACCGCCGGCGGCGGCCGCCGCCAGGCGACGCGCCAGAAGCTCTACGAAGCGGCCGTCACCCTCATCGCCGAACAGGGCTTCTCCGCGACCACGGTCGACGAGATCGCCGAGCGGGCGGGCGTCGCGAAGGGCACCGTCTACTACAACTTCGCCAGCAAGAACGAGCTCTTCGAGGAGCTCCTGCGGCACGGCGTCGGACTGCTCACCGCCTCCCTGCGGGCGGCGGCCGAGGAGACCGAGGCGAACGGCGGCAACCGGGTCGAGGCGCTCGACGCGATGATCCGGGCCGGCCTGGTCTTCATCGACCGCTACCCCGCCTTCACCCAGCTGTACGTGGCCGAACTGTGGCGCACCAACCGCACGTGGCAGGGCACCCTCATGGTGGTCCGCCGGGAGGCGGTGGCCGTCGTGGAGACCGTGCTGCGCGAGGGCGTGGAGCGCGGCGAGCTCAGCGCGGAGATCGACGTGCCGCTGACCGCGGCCGCGCTGGTCGGGATGGTGCTGGTGGCCGCACTGGACTGGCAGTCCTTCCAGCGCGAGCGGTCGCTGGACGACGTCCACTCGGCGCTGTCGCTGCTGCTGCGCGGACGGGTCAGCGGCAACCGCTGAGGGCCGCCCCCCGATCGGCGGTTCTGCCGGCGGGCCCGGCCGCGTACAACTGGTGGGGCCTGCCGCCGGTCCGCCGCGGAGCCTGAGTACCCGTACTCACGCGAGGAAATGAGTACCTGCGCGGATGGGCCCCCACCTGCGCGGACGACAGACTGGGGGCAACGGACGGGGGCCCGGTCCGGACCGCCGACACGGGGCGGCCGGTGCGGACCGGGTCTTCCGCCGTCACCGGGAAACAGGGGGAGTGGGATCCCGGTGGTGCAGTAACGGGGGGGGGGGGGGGGGGGGGGGGGGGGGGGGGGGGGGGGGGGGGGGGTGTGTGGGGGGGGGGGGGTGCTCACCGGGTACGCCTCG